>NZ_JAHRFA010000073.1:0-36955 GCF_020883045.1 Microcoleus sp. CAWBG58
CCATGCCCAATGCCCAATGCCCCATGCCCCATGCCCCATGCCCCATGCCCATGCCCAATCTAAAATCTAAAATCGTTTGATGGCGCAAGTTGTATTAGAAAATATCTACAAAAGTTTTCCCCTCCGCCAAGGAGAACAGGAAAAAGTAGCAAACAACGTCGCAGAAAGTGTCTCAACAGAGACTCCTAGCTCTTCGGCTAACACTGTTTTGCGGCGGATTAACCTGACCGTCCTAGACGGAGAATTCATGGTGTTGGTGGGGCCTTCGGGCTGCGGAAAAAGCACTTTGCTGCGATCGATCGCCGGTTTGGAAGTTTTGACAGCCGGCAATATCTGGATTGGCGATCGGCTCGTTAACGATTTGCCTCCAAAAGACCGAGATATCGCTATGGTATTTCAAAATTATGCTCTCTATCCTCACTTAACAGTCTACGATAATCTCGCCTTTGGATTGCGCCGCTCACAGAAGGAAGAAGGTTCGGCAACGAGCACTGTACGGGATTTAACGGATGTAACGGATAGAACGAACAAGGTAAAAGAGAGAAGGAAAAAGGAAAATGTTAAAAGGAAGCAGCTAGAAGTTAGCGGGTATTCAGTAGAAGAGAAAGAGAAAGATCGAGACAAAACAAGCAGTGAGAAGGCAAAAGAAATTAAAAATCAAATAAAAAAGGCGATCGATTATTTAACTTATAATACTGTAAACAAGGAGCGAATATATACTTTGGGGGAGGACTTTTTAGTTGGAGCAACTCGCAAACTTCCTCCGGGTTTACGCTATTTGTCTGAACGGGAAAAGGCGGTAGGAGAACGAGTTCTGAAGGTAGCTCAATTATTGCAAATAGAACCGCTTTTAAATCGCTTTCCGAAACAACTTTCGGGAGGACAAAAGCAGCGGGTGGCTTTGGGTAGGGCGATGGCTCGAAATCCTGAAGTGTTTTTGATGGACGAACCGCTATCGAATCTTGATGCGAAGTTGAGGGCGGAAACTCGATCGCAAATTGTGCAGTTACAGCGGCAGTTGGGCACTACCACTATTTATGTGACTCACGACCAAACTGAGGCGATGACTATGGGCGATCGCATTGCTATTATGAATGCTGGCCAGCTTCAGCAAGTCGCTAAGCCTCTGGAGCTTTACAACAAGCCGGCGAATCTATTTGTGGCTGAGTTTATTGGTTCTCCGCCGATGAATTTTTTGCCCGTGCAGTTTACCGCCCCGCTGTTGATTTCTCACCCGCAATTTCGCTTTACTTTACCAGATATTTGGGCGAAAAATCTACAAAAATATGACGGGCGAGGACTGATTTTGGGCATTCGCCCGGAACATCTCAGCATCAACCCTCCTGCTACCAAAAATCTGTCTGTACAAGTGGAAATTGTGGAGGCTTTGGGACACGAAACTTATTTGCGGGTGTGTTTGACTGACGATCCGGCTGTGCGGATGCAGGTGCGGGTGCCTCCCGATCGATCGATCCGTGTTGGCGAGGAGCTTTGGTTGGCGATCGCCCATGACAAAATTCACTTATTCGATCCCGATACCGAATTGGCGATTTTTCCTCGGTAGGAAACAAGAGATAGGTCGATCGACCGCTGTGACCGATCACAGATCGCACACTTGCACTTTTTTCAAGTAACTGTTATATTAATTAACATAAGCCTTACAAAAGTTAACGAAGGGAGTTCGCACTATGCAAGAACAAAAACGCAACGCTTGGAACTGGGGCTTCAGCGAGGGAGCTGAAAATTGGAACGGTCGTTTAGCAATGATCGGTTTCTCGGCCGCTGTGATTATCGAATTGGTTTCTGGTCAAGGGCTGCTTCACTTCTGGGGCCTGATCTAATTTTCTAGTTAAGACTTTTGTGACACTGCAAAGCTTGGGAGTTCCCGAAGGAACTCCCAAAATTTTGCAGGTGCGTTTTTAGCAGGGCAATTTTTGCAGGACAATTTAGCAGGAGCAAATAGCGAATTGCGGCCCTGCATTCAGCAGCACAATGTTTAACAGCGATCGCTCTTTTTGGGGTAGGGGGTTCCACCCCAAAAGAGTAAATCACTCTTTTGGGTGATGCGAGACAAATGCTCTAGCGGATATATTCTTTTAAGATGCTGTTGCGGTTGGGATGGCGCAATTTCCGCAGGGCTTTAGCCTCGATTTGGCGAATCCTCTCGCGAGTGACGTTAAAGATTTGACCAATTTCCTCCAAGGTCTTCATCCGTCCGTCATCTAAGCCGTAACGCAGCCTCAGTACATCCCGTTCTCGGGGGCTGAGAGTATCCAAAACGCTTTCCAAATCTTCCCTGAGCAAGTTCTTCGAGACTTGATCTTCTGGCGTTTCCCCGTCAGATTCAATAAAGTCTCCCAGACGCGAGTCTTCCTCTTTGCCGATCGGAGTTTCTAAAGAAATTGGCAACTGTGCGGATTTAGCAATAAAGCGCAACTTCTCGATCGTCATCTCCATCTTGGTGGCGATTTCTTCTTCCGTAGGCTTGCGGCCCATTTCCTGAGAAAGCAGCTTGGTAGTTTTCTTAATCCGCGAGATGGTTTCGTAAAGGTGAACCGGGAGGCGGATAGTCCGGGATTGATCGGCGATTGCTCTGGTGATGGCTTGACGTATCCACCAAGTTGCGTAGGTAGAAAACTTGTAGCCTTTTTCGTGGTCGAATTTTTCAGCAGCCCGGATTAGACCCAAAGAGCCTTCTTGAATCAAATCTTGGAAAGACAAACCGCGATTCATGTACTTTTTGGCGATCGACACCACCAAACGCAGGTTTGATTGCACCATCTTCTCCTTGGCACGCCTACCGACGTGGAGTCGGTGACGGAATGCAGGTAGTGCCATTTCTACAGCAGTAGCCCATTCGTTGTCTTTAGGTTCGCGATCCAACTCTTCTAGCAGTTGTTCTCGAACTCGCTCCAATTCCAGCAAATCTGCAATCTTGCGGGCGAGTTCAATCTCTTCGTCGGCTCGCAACAGTCGAATCCGACCGATTTCTTGCAGGTAGAGACGAATAGAGTCTTCTGTATAATGCTTTTTCTTTGCCTGAGCCCGACGGCGGGCTTTCGCGCCTTTGCCAGCTTTAGTGTCGTCCTCCTCAGACGGGTTGTCTAGAAAATCTTCTCGATCGTCTTCTTCGTCGATAAAGAGTTCCAACTCGCTCTCAGGTAGAACGCTTTCGGCGTTCCTCAGCAACTCGATAGTTTCCATTTTGGGTGTAATTTTGGTTTCGAGTACGGTGTTAGCCTGGATCATGCCGCCTTCCTCATGCTCCTGAATTAAAGAATAAATAACAGTGGAATAGTGTCTGTTTGTAGTTTAGACAAGTTAGCCAGTATTGACATTCCCGCAGGAAGAAATCGTGGGATTTTCGGTCTGCTAAGTGAAGCAGTGACCGAAACTGCACCAATTCTATGAGTCAAAGTTCGAGTTCTGGGAAAGAAGTAGCCAGCGCATTCACTCACTCGATCGCCGACTTTAACATCGCAACCTCGGATTGAGCGTGCGGCTTTTTCTTGTTTGTGCGAGTTAACGCATCGTCTGCGATACCTGACCCAGAAAAGCAAACCCGGAGATGCGATCGCACCTCAAAAATACTGGCTTTTTTACTCGGTACTTCGATCTTTTACCCGTACAAGTTTTCCGGCATGGAACCCTCTAACTTTTCTGTTATGGGTGTCCAACTTTTGATTTGCTTGCTGCTTTCACGATGTCGTCAGACATCACAGTTGCACGGCAAATTTTCGCCACCTTGGATGCGGGTCTGCTGCCTCAAATGTAACAGCAGAGAGTCGAAGCACCAAACTGTGAGAATCGGATCTTGCAAAGACCCTTATGATTGTAGCCGTTCTCACAAAAAATGGAAGTTGTTTTCCGTTTTTTGTCAAGAACTAGGAAAACTCTGTCAGCTTAGCTTGACAATTCGGACTAATGCCTGACTCTGCTAAATCCTGAGAATTGCCCCCAAAAACTTTGGCACGATCGAACGGCGCTGTTTTGTGTGGATATTTGGGTTGACGGCTGCGGCGCAGTCTGCCAGAGAGTTAGCAGACAATTTTTGACTTGCCGGAATTGAGACCAATACAATCCGTGTAAATGCACCCATCTTTACCCTGTTTCCCTGAATTGAATCATACGCAATCTGCGATTGAATAAAGCTTGCGAGCTTTCGTTGTTGTCAGTCGGCAACTCTGGATGAGAGACCGACGATCGCCCCCAATGAAGCGTTGCGGGTTTAGTAGTGCAACAGGGGCTTTCTTTGTTAAGTTAGCTCAATTTTGAAAAATTGGGGCTGCTTTTGACATTACATCACATTAAGTTCGTAACGTCACATTCTCATTTAAGCTTGTCTGTGAGCTTTGCTGCCTGAGAGATAACAGCCAGAATGAGAAAGTTTGCTAAGAGTTCGCTCCTGCGGTAATTGTTACGCTGCGAACTGCTCGGGGATTGCTCGTCTCTCTAGCTAATATCTACATTCATTTTAATCCCAGAAACAACTTAAGTCGAATATTACTAAGTTTAGCTCGATCTCGCCGAGGCAGATCTTCTTAACCAGCGATCGCCTCCATGGCAGTACTCGATGGATTTGAGAAACTCCAAGCTCTCTGTTGAGAGCAGCTAGCCGTTGAACGGACGCCTGTTTCCTCAAAAAATGTGACGGTAGACCCGCGATCCCAACCATTATCGTATAGCTGATTCCATCGAAAATCTCAAATCGAAAATTGTCTGACCTGGTTGTTGCAAAGAGGTGCAACTTTATACTTGCTTAAAAAATATCCGCTGCAATATAAAGACGCGATGAACCCTTTCTCCGCAATACTAAGTAATATTACGCAACGACCTGCTGTATTTAAAGCCAACTCATACTATTTTAGATGAAAGATGGCGGATTGGGCATGGGAATGATTCATGGGATCGGGGCTGGGATCTGACAAAACAGTTGTCTTATGTGGGAAAACAGGGAGCGACAAAACCAGACTCAGGCTTAAGTATAAAGGTTGGTGGCAAGGACAAAAAATTTGCCGCCATCATTATCCTATTAAAAACAACTGTGCAACAGATCGCGATCGCCACGGATGTTGGGCAGTCAATCACCGCTTGGCGACTCCAAACCTCCGACAAGCGCGATCGAATAATTAAACTGACTCAACTGCACAATAATAAAAAGCTTCCAGGGCTGCGACGCAAGTTTTATCGCCGTACAGACGCCCTTGTCTTTGCAAAATTCGATCGGCAATACTCTGCCTCCATTCCGATTCTAATCCCAGCCTCACAGCTATTTTTACGTATTCTGCTGCGGTTTGAGCAACTGTTTCGGTCACTCCCAGCATTTCCAAAATCCCAGAGGAATGGCGGCCCCGCATAAATTCCCCCGGACAAGTGACAATTGGTAAATTGCACGCGATCGCTTCCAAAGTCGTGTGACCTCCAGACCAACCGAAACTGTCGAGAAAAACATCAGACAAAAGTTGAAGATTCCAATAAGCTTTCTCATCCATTTTAGGTAAAATCTCGCAAAAATCACCGCTATCCAAACCGTACTTAGCAAAAGTCCGCTGGAGTCGCTGCTGAAACAGTTTACCAATATCAGCATTCGGACGTGATATAAAGGCAAACTGAGCTTGAGGAACCTGTCGGGCAATTTCTGCGAAAATATAGTCGTGTTGCGGCAGGTATTTGCAGAGAGTTTGACAGCAGAGATAAACAACAGCCCCCTCCCGCAGCCCAATATTTCCACGAGTGGCTGTTGCCGATCGAATTGCTGGCGAAGGGTAGCAAATGCCAATATTCGGCAATCGAATTAATTTTTCTGAATAATGTAAAACTGCATTTTCCGGTTCCATCAAGTCGCTGGAAAGGAAATAATCGACTGTCGGCAATCCTGAAGTCACCGGATGCGCCCAGGAGGTACACTGAATGGGAGCAAGGCGCAAGGCTGCAAGTTGAGTCATTTGCGGTTGCAGCCCAATATCGAGGAAAACCAGCACGTGTAATTGGTCAGCAATAATTTGTTGGCAGATTAATTCTAAGTTGCCGGGGATGTAGTGGAAAGTATCGCTGTAAAATCGGAACTGTTGAGTAAAGTGGTCTTGCGTCTCGGTAATTTGATAGCAATATACTTCAAATTCGCTGCTGCTGTGTTGCAGCCAGCCGAGGGTTAATTTACCGACTGTATGTCCCCACAAGCAGCCAGAGATGTACCCGATGCGAATTTTGCCGGTTTGGCTGGGGGGAGGTAGCGGTAAATCCTTTGCCCACTGCGGATAGTTGGCCGCCATGACTCTGCGAACAAATTGCCCGTACTGTTTCTGGATGTCTAAGTCGTTGCAGCCTTGGTAAGCTAAAAAGAAGTTGGTGTGCTGGCTGATAATTGTTAAGGCTTTTTGTTTGCCTTCATCTGTATCGAGGTTGGTTTGTTGGATTAACTGTTTGATTCCCGTCTCAAACCGATCGCGATAAACAACTATTTCCTCTACACTTTCATAAATCACCGGCAGAATTAAATACTGTCCCGGATTAAAAAAGCTGTCTTGGGGAAATAAACTCGACGCATCTGTCGCAATTGCGATCGCTTCTGAAGTTCTCCCGGATGCTAGCAATGCCAAGACTAAACTGCGGTGAAGACTGGCGGCTGCTGGATAAAGCTCGATCGCCTCCCGACAAATTTGAATGGCGGCTGCATATTCCTCTAAGTGTTGGTAACACTCAGCCAAATTCAAGTATAATTGGATGTCGCCTGTTTGAACTTCTAAAAATTTGCTGTACTGGATAACGGCTTGTTGATATTCGCCGCGCCCGTAGCGATCGCTGCCAAAATAAAGGTATGCTTGAATCGGGTCATTTTTGAGACGGCGGGCAAAGTCGAGATTGGCGACAACTTCAGCAGCATCCGGCTGCAATTGGAGGGCAGTTTCATAAAGATCGATCGCGCGTTCGACTTCTGTTTGCGACAGCAGCAAGTTGCCGAGATTCAGGTAGCCGCCAAAATGAGCTGGATTAAGTGCGATCGCTTGACGGTAAATTGACTCAGCTCGATCGAGATCGCCGATTTGTCCTAAAATATTCCCTAAATTATTATAAGCATCAATGTAGTTGGATTCGAGGGCGATCGCCTCTCGATAAGCTCTCACGGCACCGATAACATCCCCGATTTTTTCCAACACCAAGCCCAAGCTGTAATGAGCGCCAGCTACGGAGGAATCCAGCGCCAAACATTCGGTCAGCACCTGTTGCGCTTCTCGATACCGCTCTGTGGCATAATAAAGTGTACCGAGATTTTGCCAAGCATTGACTTGATTTGAATCGTACTGCAAAACCTGCTTGTATTTCTCCTCTGCCGCGGTAAATTGTCCGGCTTGGTGCAGATTTAAAGCTTGACTGTAGAGCTCTTCGGTAATTTTTTTGCGATCGGATTGCTGCAAATCGTAAATTGATTGAATCGCAGCTTGATTTCGCAATTTCTGAAAAGTTGACCAATCGTAATTGCCGGATGTATTGACATCCCAACTGAAAACCTGCAAGCCATTCCAAGCATTGCTAAATTCAGGCGCCGAAAAATCGAGCAGCAGTTGGCATTGAGGGTGGGCGGCGATAAAATCCCAGTTGGCTTGACGCGGAGTCTCCCAATTGCTATTGCTGACAACAATGAGTGCCGAGTCTGCTAAAAACGGTTTGGATAAAAGTAAAGCTAGTAAGTGCGATCGATAATCGTGAGCGGCATCATAAAACAATACACCAATGCGATCTGGCGATCGCATTTCCCGCAAATCCCAGAAAAATTCCTCAAAATTTTGATTGCAAAAGAAAACTTGTTCTGATAAATTAAAGTTGGCTAGGTTTTCTCCTAAATTATCGCTGCTGTCGCCAAAAGTATCAAATTCAGAAAAGTCATCAACGGCACAAGCTGTTATTTGTGAATGATTTAGCAGTGTACCGATTAAGCTACCGCCTTGAAAGCAGCCGATTTCGCAGTAGATTTCTTCGGAAGACATACATTCGACAGCAAAATTTAGCAACTGCATTGCATTGGCTGTCGTTGTGGTTTGCAGAGAGTTGATTATTGGCTGAAATTGATTCGATTTTGGTTCGGCTTGCGGTTGTCCCCAGTTATTGTAAAAGTCAGATATTTGTTCTATAAATCTTTGGTATTCCATCTTTTGCGTTTTGTTCTTAAACGGTTCGTAGTGAGGACTTTAGTCCTCGGGAAAGAAAGGACTGAAGTCCTCACTACGAACCTTTTTAGGGCTTTACGGTTTTTTTGGGGGGGAAGGACTAAAGTCCTTACTACGAACCTTGATTTGAAGCTTGTTCTAGTTGTTCTTAAACGGTTCGTAGTGAGGACTTTAGTCCTCGGAAAAGAAAGGACTGAAGTCCTCACTACGAACCTTTTTAGGGCTTTACGGTTTTTTTTTGGGGGGGAAGGACTAAAGTCCTTACTACGAACCTTGATTTGAAGCTTGTTCTAGTTGTTCTTAAACGGTTCGTAGTGAGGACTTTAGTCCTCGGGAAAGAAAGGACTGAAGTCCTCACTACGAACCTTTTTAGGGCTTTACGGTTTTTTTTTGGGGGGGGGGAAGGACTAAAGTCCTTACTACGAACCTTGATTTGAAGCTTTTTTAGAGCTTTACTGTTGGGAAAAGAACGGACTGAAGTCCTCACTACGAACCTTAATCTAAAGCTTTTTGAGAGCTTTACTGTTAGGGAGGAAAAGGACTAAAGTCCTCACTACGAACCTTGATTTGAAGCTTTTTTAGAGCTTTACTGTTGGGAAAAGAACGGACTGAAGTCCTCACTACGAACCAATCTTGCCTATTACTGTTGGTTTCGCAGGCGGGGATTGACAAATTCGTTCAATCCTTCTCCCACCAAAGATAGCCCAACTACCATTAAAGTCATTGCCAAACCGGGAAACAAAGCCGTCCACCAAATGCCCGTAGGTAGCGCATCTAAAGCTAAACGCAAATCGTGTCCCCATTCCGGAGTTTCTTCGGGAAGTCCCAAACCGAGAAATCCTAAGCCTCCTAATGTTAAAATGGCATCGGCGGCGTTGAGCGCGAACAGCACCGGTACGCTCTGAATCACGTTGAGAAACAAGTAGCGCGACAGCACTGTCCAAGTGTCAGCACCCATTGCGCGGGCGGCTTCGACAAATAATTCGTTTTTGACGCTAGTGGTGTGATTTCTGACGACGCGGTAGTATTGAGGGATGTAGGAAATGCTCAGGGCGATCGCAGCATTCAATACTCCTTTCCCCACGACAAATGCTAAAGTTAACGAAAGCAGCAATCCCGGCAACGTATAAATTGTATCCATTAAAAATAACAGCACGCGATCGAGCTTGCCACCCAAATAACCGCTAACCAAACCCAGCGGCACGCCGACAAACAAACTCAACGCTGTGGCTAAAATCACGACTTGCCAAGCCGCCCGCGAAGCAAACAGCGTGCGCGAAAAAACATCGTAGCCACTGCGGCTGGTACCGAACCAATAATTCGCCGACGGGGGTTCGTGAATCGGGTTAATCAAAGCATCGGTAGGATTTTGCAGCCATCCCCAAGCTTGCATCGCGGGAGACAAGGTTGCTACTACGATAAATAAGGCAGTTATTGCCAAACCCGCCCACATCATTTTCATTGACAGGCTTGACGGTGAGGCAATGTTGAGAAATCGCGGTAATTGAACTTTGTTTAGTGTCATGTTTAGCCGTTTACTGATTGAAGCTTTGTCGGATTTTTGCTAAATTTTCCTGGGCTGCTGTGCAGTTTTCATCGAAAGTCAGCGCTAGTTCAAATGCCGATACTGCATCCGACCAACGCTTTAAGTTAATATAAGCTAGACCCAAACAGCAAGCCGGGTCGGTGGTGGTGAAACTTGGCTCGAATGGTTCTCCTTTATAGTAGCTGCTATCTTTACCCAGTTTCAGGCAATTCTCAAAGTAAGCAACGGCACCTAACGGAAATCCTAGATTAATTAAAGTCATGCCAGCTATATAATTTAGGGGTGGATAGTTGGGACACCATTCCAGACCTCGCTGACAAAGTAACATCGTTGTTTCGTAATCTCGATTTTGGAGCGATCGCCCTGCTAAAGTAAAAACTAAGGAGGGAATGAAACCAAATTCTTCTGGAGGGTTGCCGTCTATCAAATGCGGAAACAATCTTTCTAATGCTTCCTCCCAGCAGTCTCGCGCTTTCTCGTCCTCGCCCGCTGCGCCGTACATCCCAGCTAGGGAGTACAATAGCATGAGACTAAGCCCTTCTTCTTGTCGGGCCAGTTCTAAGATGGGAATATTGCGGTTGACAACTTTGGCGGCGACTTGTTGGTGGCTGTTGGCGTGATGCAATACTCTGACACTATCTAAACTGCTGGCTTCAATGTCGCTCAAACTGCTGTTTTGATACTGGATTTGCTCGTGGAAACGACCGACATATCTAATTTCTGGGAGATTGCGAAACAGGCGAGTCATGTGTAACGGAGTCATTCCTGCTTGTGGCTTAACTTCTGTTCTAATTATGGAATAAGCGAGCGCTTCTGGGTGGGATTTGAGGGTTTCTCTAAAATCTGCCGATCGCACAACTAACTCCTCATCTGCATCCAGCACTAAAATCCACTCACCCGTCACTAAAGATAAAGCATAATTCCGCGCCGCCGCAAAATCGTCGCACCACTCAAAATATCCCACTTTTGCTCCGTACTGACTGGCAATTTCCGGCGTACCGTCTTCCGAACCCGTATCGACTACAATTATTTCATCAACGTAGGGTTGAACGCTGGCCAAACAGCGCGCTAAATTCTCGCTTTCATTTTTGACGATCGCACAAAAAGATAAAAATGGTTTTTGTCCGAGTGCTGCGCTAATGCTCATAAAATTAATACGGGATGCGGGAAACGAGCGAGACTTTAGTCCTTCTTAGGGAAGTTCTAAGGGGGAATTCAGTCCCCGTGTTCTTGAAAATGTGGTATTGTTTGAATTGTGAGTAAGAACAAAAACATCTACGTGTTGAAGTATCCTAGTATCCGAGAAATCCCGGCTCCTATGAAACAACGGTTAGGTTTTAGTCCTAATGCAGTATGACAGGAAAGAGCAAATAAAGGCAGGTTGTGGAGCGTACCGCGTCTTGGCTGAGTGATGAGTTCTGAAAACATTAAAAAAAAAGTAGCTAGTAACTATCGCTTGACGATTGGTGACTAGGTAGACGGCGTTTGACGGCCGTAGCGAGAGTTAGACTTTGGGTGTTACCCAAACCTATTCTGTCCGCAGAATCTCAGTTTCTTCAGACCTGAAAGTGTCAATTTTGATCCTGATATGTTGCAACTCAAACAAGTTCGCTATCGTCGGGAAGGTAGAGCGCTGCTAAAATGCTTGGCAGAGCAATAAAATCTCTACCAACACTGAACTCATCAATAAATGTTTCCGTAAAAACGTCGCCGTAAGGCAAGAGTAAATCCATTAGGCTTTCTGGAGTGTACTTGCGAACGTGCTCTGGTTCTTCATCAGGGCCGAGGCAATCGTTGGGTACGGCAAAAAAAGCTCTGCCGCCCGATCGCAACACCCTAACGATTTCTCTCACGCACGCTCGATCGTCGTCGAGATGCTCTAAAACTTCTGTTGCTACTACAACATCAAAACTGCGATCGGGAAAAGGAATTTCCGGTAAAGTTGAAACTACCCCTGAGATCTCTTTGGGAAGTTGGGCGATCGCAGCTTCGGAAATATCTAACCCAGTTACTGAATTGCCAAACTCTAACAACTGAGAAGCCAGGACACCTGAACCGCATCCGAGTTCTAACACTTCCATCCCGTGTCCGACGGCCCAACAAACTCTGCCGAAGCAGCCGGGATACCGACGCCAAGTTCCGCGGCCTTCTTCTTGCCAAATCTTATTCCAGTAGTCGGGCTGGAGATTTAAGTTAGTTTGTGTCATGCGATCTGCAAAGTTCCCCGATCGTACTTTTTTTTGAACGCTCCGAACCCAGTGTCATCAACCTGGTTTCTGCAGGACGAGTGTCAGTCTAATTTTATCAAACATCGATCGCGGGCGATCGCCCCGGTTCGTAGTGAGGACTTTAGTCCTTCTTTGGCTGGTTCGCAGTCAGGACTTTAGTCCTTCCAAAAGCGCGGACAGAAGTCCAAACGATCAAACCAATCTGGTTCGTAGCGAAGACTTTAGTCCTTCCGAAAGCGCGGACAGAAGTTCTCACTACCAACCAATTCAATCGCAGCAGGCTGGTAGTGAGGACTTTAGTCCTTCCAAAAGCGCGGACTGAAGTCCTCACTACGAACCAATGCGGCGCCAGCTTACAAATTGCTGGCAATTAACTCGCGATACTGGCTTTTCGGCTTAACTCCCTTGAGCTCAGTCACCAAACCTTTGTCTTTGAAATACTGAATTGTCGGCGTACCAATCACGCCAGCATTTTCAGCAATTTCGGGATCTTCTTCGATGTCGATTTCCACGTAGTGAATTTTGCCATCGAACTCATCTATTACTTTGCTCAAAATCGGTTTGAGACTGTGGCAAGGGCCGCAACTCGGAGCCGAGTATTTAACTACAATCAGTCGATCGCTATCGTGGAACAACTTCCGCAGAGCATAACCTCCTTCGTGGCGGGTGTCGTTAATATCAAAGTTCTCGCTAGTTTTGCGGACTTTTGGAGCTTCCGGTGTCGCTGCTGCTTGCTGCGATTCCTCGGTTTGATGGAATTCCTGAGTCAAGCCGTTCGATGACAGCCACCTTTCTGCCAGCATCGCCCCCATGCAGCCGCTACCCGCCGCAGTGATGGCTTGACGAAACTCGTGGTCTTGCACGTCCCCGACAGCATACACTCCATCCACGCTAGTTTCCACCGAACCGTGTTTCGTGGCGATATAGCTTAGTTCGTCGAGTTCTAGCTGACCTTGGAAAAGCTGAGTGTTGGGAGTGTGACCGATCGCGTAAAACAAACCCTTCACCAACAAATCGCTCTCGGCGTCGGTCTCAATATTTCTAATTCTCAACCCATCCATCTTGCTCCCCGGCACTCCCAAAACATCCACAGCTTCGGTGTTCCAGTGCACGGTAATTTTAGGATTGCTCAGCACTCGGTCTTGCATAGCTTTGCTAGCACGCATCCGATCGCGCCGCACCAACATATGAACGTGAGATCCATATTTTGTTAGATAAATCGATTCTTCCGCTGCGGTGTCGCCCGCGCCGATGACAGCTAAATCTACTCCTTTAAAAATTGGGGTGGCGCCGTCGCAAATCGCACAGGCAGAAATACCGTTACTCCAAAATATATGTTCGCTCGGCAAACCCAATCTTTTGGCAGTCGCGCCTGTGGCAATTACTATGGTGTGGGTTTTGATTTCTCGATCGTCCGATCGCACTGTAAACGGCCGCTTTGTTAAATCAACGTAAGTTACATCTTCTGTATATAACTCTGCACCCCAGCGCACTGCTTGAGCTTTCATCCGATCCATCAGTTGCGGCCCGGTGATGCCTTCGGGAAAGCCGGGGAAGTTTTCGACTTCTGTCGTGGTCATCAGTTGACCGCCGGGGATGCCTCCGGCTTGGTAGCCTTCAAAAACGACTGGCTTCAGGTTGGCTCTCCCAGCGTAGATGGCTGCCGTGTAGCCTGCGGGGCCTGAGCCGATAATTACTAGGTTTTCTACGGTTTCCTTGGTCATAGGTATTTAATTGAACTCATAACGACTTCGTTTAATTTGAATTATAACAAATGCCGGACAAGTTCGCTGGAGTGTATCTACTATTTTTGAGGGGATGAGGGCGATCGGCACAACTGACGCTACTTTGATAAGCAAAAACAATAGTAAAAGTAATTTTGTTTTAAATGTTCAATCAATCTCCAAAAACCCGGAAAATTACCATCCTTCACTATTGATTCCATTCTCATTTGCTTGACGAATTTGCAACCTTTGAGCTATTATACGATTCTGATACTCAAGGGGTGCTATGACAATTTTTTGATTTTGACCCTGAAACCCTTTAAAATCGTAAAATTTTCAATTTTGCAAATGTAATATCTACAAATTTTTATGCGAAATACGCATTTTGTGGATTAAGAATTATAAATAAAATTTTGCTCGATTTGACAAGATACAGTATTTATGATATGTAAGGCGCGAAAGGGGAAAAAGTCGATCGAATTTTTTAACCGCAGATGCAGGCGGATGAACGCAGATGAACGCAGATAAAATAGAAGTACGATCGATTTTTGCTGTTTTGGTTGATGGATAAAATCAAGATATTGTTTGTGTGCAGCCAGAATAAGTGGCGGAGTTTAACGGCCGAGAAGATCTGCGAGAAAATTAGCGGGTACAGCGCGCGATCGGCTGGAACGGAAAAAGGTGCGAGAATTAGAGTAACTGAAGGTTTGATTGGCTGGGCAGATCTAATATTTGTGATGGAAAAGAAGCATGGCGATCGACTTCGCAGCAAATTTCCCGACAGTATTAAGGACAAGGAAGTTATCTGCCTCCAAATCCCCGATAATTACAGATATATGGAACCGGAGTTAGTAGAGCTTTTGCAGGCGAAACTCAGCCCCTATATAGAAATCCCAGATCGTGAGATACATTTTATGCAGCGAGTTTTGGAACCGGAGGTGATGGATTCCTTGGAAGAGGCGATCGAATACGATTCGATGGACTTTACTGAGGTTAATGCTGCGTTTGCCAAGAGTGCGGCTGCTTTGGGGCCAGTTTTTGGAAACGTTTTGGACGTGGGGACGGGTACGGCGCGAATTCCAATCGCCCTCACTCAACTGCGGCCGGAATGGAAATTGACTTGCATCGATTTGTCGGCAAATATGCTGAAAGTTGCAGCGCAGAATGTGGAAAATGCCGGAGCGCGATCGCAAATCAATCTCGAATTAATCGATGCTAAAGCCATGCCCTATCCTGAAAATAGTTTTGACATGGTGATTTCCAACAGCATTATCCACCATTTGCCGGATCCGCTGCCTTTTTTGCAAGAAGTCCGCCGCGTGTTGAAACCGCAGGGAGCAATTTTTTTGCGGGATTTGTTGCGGCCCGACACAGTGGAAATTAGGGATAATTTAGTTCAGATGTATGCGGGAGATTGCAACTCGCATCAGAAACAATTGTTCAGCGATTCTCTACAAGCTGCTTTTACCCTAGATGAGGTTGAGACAATGGTGGAAAGTGCCGGATTGGAGGGCTTGAGGATTTATGAATCTTCCGACAGGCACTGGACGGCAGAACGTGCTTGGCATGAGTCTGTTTAGACAGAAGCCAGTTACTGAGAAGATTTTAGTTGAAGGGCGATCGCTTCTCAACTCATATTATTTTCGGTTGCGTCGGATTTGTTCTCGCTCAGGCAAGATTGCCACAGTAGAGATTCGGGATTTTTTACCGCAGATGACAGCGGATAAACACTGATGAACGCAGATTGAGTTTTAGGACAATGGAATTACCCGGCGCATGATATTGCCACTAATGTTTTTCAGGTCTTCAGCGGAATACCAAAGTGCATCAGCCTCCCCATAAGCAGTTGCTAAAGTTAACCAACCAACAAAAAAGCCATATCCACCGCAAATCGCACATCCACCATCTCCACCTCGAAAAATCTGTTTTTGGTTAATTATCTCGCTATCGTAGGGATCTTGCGCGATATGAAGCCCGAAAAGATTGGGCTGCAAGTGGAGTTTCCAGTCGGCTGCCTTGTCAGTTGGATAGCGATCGCCCGGACAGAAGTCTCCCCAGCGAAATAGAGTTTTGCTTCCCGCACCGCAGGCATACTCCCATTCGTCGAAAGTTAGCAAACGCAGTCCTCCAGCAGCCAACTCAGCCTGAATGTCTTCGTAAGTCTTCGGCATAATTTGCCAAGCTGCGATCGAGCCATCTTGACATTTTTTAAATCCATAGCTAATATCTGGTTTCAAGTCAGATCGATTAACAATCCTAGCAGCCGGACAGTCTGGATGGTCTTTTAATAAATTCAGAATTTTAAGTGACTCCGAACTAATTGCCTCAAAACCAATCTTTGTTGGTTTAATTTCTACAATCAGCGGGGGGACAATCACCTTGCGAGGAGGTGTAGTGACGCTTTGTAGGTAAGAGTAGATATCTCGATCGATCTCATACACCTCGGCAGTATCTTGAAATGATTCAATTTGCTCGTCAGTCGGGCAAAAATTGTCGGCTTCGTATCCGAGTTGGACTTCACCCCCTGGAATCAAAGAAAATAAAGCTCCTCCGTACTCAAAAATGGCAACAGAGAGTTGGCCGCCACCATAAGAGTAAAGTCGTAAACCTCTAAAAATTACTGACTGAGGTAGATGTGCTGCCAATTCCTCCGCGTAGCGATATCTTTGTTCGTCACTCAATTTTTGCCATTTTTGCAATTCCATAAGCTAAAAGTTCCTCACCTCAATCAAACTCTTCTACTTATTTAATTTGATAGCATCTAAAATTACCCGATCGCGCCCTGCGTCTTTTGCCTGATAAAGCGAACGATCGGCTGCTGCAATCAAATCTTTTTTTGAAGTTGTCGGTCGAGGAACCGTACTCGCTACCCCCAAACTTAGTGTAACACAAGGGGATACTGGCGAGTTAATATTTTCAATTGCCATTTTTTTCACCGAGACTCGAATGTGCTCTGCGATCGAGACAGCAATCTTTGGCGAAGTTCGAGGCAAAATTACCGCAAATTCTTCACCTCCGTAACGAGCCACCAGCATTTCCTCCGAAACTTCGCCTGCCGAGTCATTTACCGCCTCAACAATTGTTTGTGCTACCTGCTGCAAACAAGCATCTCCCGCCTGATGTCCGTAACTATCGTTGTATTTCTTAAAAAAGTCAATATCACATAATATCAAAGATATTTCTGCTGTTTCTTCTCCCAATTTCTGCCATGTTTTATCTAAATATTCGTTAAAACAGCGGCGGTTTGCTACCAAAGTTAAGCCATCGGAGTTAGCAAGGCGATACAATTCGGAATTAGCTGTTTTTAATTGAGAATTAGCTGCTTCTAGTTCAGATTGTATTACCGATAAATTGTAATAAAGCTCGCTAATATACCAAGTAGCTTGTTGGTGAATTTGAGCTAAAGCTACCAATACTTGATGCACGTCTAACAGTCGGTAAACTTGAGGTGCTAACTGCACAACAATCGGCTCGTAAAGTAGTTCCGGCGGCCGCTGCACGGCTCGCTGAGCAGCCATGACAATTAAGGCTACTTCTGGTAAAATTAAAGTATCGGTTTGAGCTATTTGATACAAAGCCAGAATTGGTCTGCAAGCAAATATATCTACTCCGTATGGGCGACTCATCCTTTCCATAAATCGCCTGCGCGATATCATTCCTAAAAATTCTCCATTTACGGTCAAGATAACTCCCGGAAGCAGGGGGTGAGATTGAAACAACCGAGCTACGTCTTTGGCTAGGGATGAAGCTTCAATTTGAAAATTAAAGACAGCCAGATCCTTAAGAGTAGACTCTAAAGTTAAATTTTCAGGTGGTTTTTCAGGGAAGTTAGATGGCGCGATAAATTCCACAGACACAGCGCATATCCGAATGAACAATACAGCAGCAACAAATCTAGTGTCAGCTCTTGAATTATTTTAACATTTATTTATTAGCATTGGCTGTATTCTTGACTACAGTGTTTGTTTGAGGAGGGGCTGATTCGTTAGCTTCGGCAGTGTGGATTGCATTGGTTCATCCTCACTTAATAATACACTTATAGTATTCTTGATTTTTTTCTTGTTGGCTTGTTGTCGCGCAAGAAAATGTTTCTGCGCCCGCCCTTAACTCATGTATGGCGCAGACTAACTCAACAAAATCAGTCTTTAAGCCGAGACGAACTCGTAACTAAGTTGTGCGTAAAAAACGCGGTTTCTTTGCCAGTCCTCAAATCAAAACCTAAAGCCGCGAAGGGTGGTGAGAAACTAAGCAATTTCACAATTACCAGAAAGAATTAGTTGAAAGCCGGCCCGCCGGAGCGGGAGAAATTAAAATCAGACTATTCATTACTCCAATCCTCGGACTTAAGGGTACAGGCCACTCTCCCATGGTCAACTGTCAACTGTCAACTGTCAACTGTCAACTGTCAACTGTCAACTGTTGAACTCACCAACCCCAAGTTCCGATTCCTCCCTTAAAAGGGCCGACAATATCTTTGGTAATCCAACCTCCGTAAAAATCTCCTGGTTGAGATTCCACTAATTCCCCGTCCACATAACAAGCATTCATCTGGCTCGGATAAAAAGCCACATAATCTTTAATAGCTGCAAAAACCTGATTGGGATAAGGATAAAACCAAGCAGCATTTACAACTTCCTTCGACCCTACCGTCACAGTGTAATAACCCGCTTGTCCCTTCCACTCGCACCAAGATCCCCGTGAAGTTTTATGCAAATATTCCATTTGGATGTCCTCGGGAGAGATATAGTAGGCTGGAGGGTGACTTGTCTCCAATACCCGAAACGGGCGGCGCGTATCGGCGATCGTCATTCCGTTAAAAATAATCTGTACGTGTTTGGTCGATTCCTCAAGACGAGGGGGGCGCGGGTAATCCCAAACCGACTCTTGACCGGGGCCTGGCTCTATGCGATCGAGGTTCACTTGTACAATCTCCCCTACAAAAAACAATTAGCAACTTAGCATTACAATTTAATGTAGCCTTAATCTAGTCGCTTCTTCACACAAATCCAGCTTTCTTCAGATCTCCATCATATGAGCATTCGCGGTATAGATGTTTCCGACTACCAGCCCAACGTAAATTGGCAAGCCGTTGCCAAGGGAGGCATTCTGTTCGCATTTGTCAAATCGACGGAAGGTGCAACATTAGTTTCCCAAACTTTCGCCCGGAATTGGGGGGGAATGAAAGCTGCGGGGATTCAACGCGGTGCATATCACTTTTTTCGACCGGAAAGCAGCGTTCAAGGACAAATAGATTTGTTCTTGAAAACTGTCAAACTCGAAGCGGGGGATTTGCCACCAGTCTTGGATGTGGAAACTACAGGCGGTTTGAGTGGAGACGAATTGTGCGATCGCGCGACAACTTGGCTCGAAGCAGTGGAAAAAACCACCTCAATGCGACCAATTATCTACACTTACCCCGGTTTCTGGGACAACCTCGGGACACGGCGGTTGGCAGATTACCCGTTATGGATTGCTCACTATACCAGTGCCGAGGAACCTTGGGTGCCCGGTGGCTGGAAGACTTGGACTTTTTGGCAGTACAGCGACAGTAGCACTGTGTCGGGTGTCTCGGGCAATGTAGATGCCAATATTTTTGAAAGCGTCCGAGAAGGCGCCCTCAATTATAAAGTTGCAGACATCCAGAAGCAATTAAGAAGTAAAGGTTTCTATCAAGGCGCGATGGATGGCAAATTTGGAACCTCTACCACAGCCGCCCTCATCTCGTTTCAAAAATCTCAAGGCCTCAATGCAGACGGCCTGGCAGGAATCAAAACCTGGGCTGCGTTGATGAGAAAATCTCCCAAAGTAATTGTTCCCCCTCCAGCGCCGACACCCACTCCCAAACCAACTCCGACACCAATTCCAGTACCAGCCGCGCGGCTGACTGAGTTATTCTCAGCTTACCAAGCTAGTGCTGCTCAAGATACTGCCTTGATTTGGCTGCAAAGTCAAGTTTCTACCTCTGTTTTAGGGGAATTTGGTCAAAAGTGGCGGACAACTGCCACACCGGGCGACACTAATTTGCGATTGATAGATGTCAGCAAATTTTATCGCGGTTTGGCAGAACAAGACCAAGCTTTAGATTGGCTGCAAAAACAAATTTCGCCGGCTGTTATTGCCGAGTTTGCACAAAAGTGGCGCGCTCAATCGACTGTCCCAAATTCTCCGATTCGGCTGATAGATGCCTGCAAATTTTATCGCGCTGCACCCAATCAAAACCAGGCTTTAGATTGGCTGGAAAAACAAGTCTCGCCAGCAACTCTATCGGAGTTTCTGCGCCGATGGCAGAATGCCAAATGATTTGAGATTAATTCCACAGATGAATCTGGTTTTATTGTTCTGAAATTTGGTCAATCGCAGATTTTAGGCAGATGCAATCGGATGAATCTCACTTTTGAAGAGGGCTCTCGCATGACCGCATATAAGTTATTAGTTATAATCCCATATTCACGGAGTTCATGCTTCGCCCCTACGGATATATTTGCCTTGCGCCAGATGCACCCGAGGGAGCATCTCAGTTTTGCATTTATTATAGTGCTGTCCCCGCTCGCGAGTATTGTACAGCTCGCGAGCGCGGACAGCACTCAAAGAAAAAATGCTTTTTACAAAAATGAGATGCTCCCTGCACCCGATGCAACCGACGATGTAACGCAGATGTATTTCAAGATAGTTTCCGAATGAGTGCAAGAAGTTTCTTTGAGAATTAACTCGACATCAAATCTCCCCTTCTCCCTCTCTCCCCCTCTCCCCCTCTCCCTCTCTCCCTCTCTCCCCCTCGAACATAACAGACAATCTAGGCGCTACAGCTTACTCTCATCTTTGACGGTAAGAGAATTATCTGATAAAGTTATAGCCAATATCAACGTTTTTTAATTTTATTCACAAAAATCCAGGGCAGTGGCGAGTTTGTGCCAGCGTCAAGTATAGCGCCTGCAATCAAATCACCCCCGATCGCACTTTTAAATCTTTTAAATTTTAAAACCGATCGGGCAGCCTGTAACAATCATATCTATGGAAATCCCCTTTAACATCACCCTGTTGATGGTCATGACCGTCACCTGTGGTATCAGCGCTCAAGTTCTGGCCGCTTATCTGAAAGTTCCGGCGATCGTATTTTTGCTGCTATTCGGTATTTTAGCAGGCCCGGATTGCCTCGGACTGTTGCACCCCAATCTGTTGGGCAGCGGTTTAGAAGTTATGGTGTCTCTTTCAGTAGCCTTAATTCTGTTTGAAGGCGGCTTGAATTTGGAATTGCGAGATTTAGGCAAAGTTTCCGGCAGCATCCGCAATTTAGTTACTTTCGGCACTTTAATTACGCTCATTGGCGGCGGAATGGCAGCACACTGGTTGGGGGAATTTCCCTGGCCGATCGCATTTCTGTATGCTTCCCTAGTAGTCGTCACAGGCCCGACAGTCATCGGCCCTTTGCTCAAACAAGTATCCGTTGACAAACAAGTCGCCGCTTTGCTAGAAGCAGAAGGTGTTTTAATCGATCCGGTCGGAGCAATTCTGGCGGTATTGGTACTGAATATTATCTTAAACGGTAATGCTGATTTATTGGTGTTGTTTCGAGATTTAATCGTGCGGCTTTTAGTTGGTGCAGTCGTGGGAGTTGCCGGAGGTTGGCTGCTGGGATTCATTCTCAAGCGATCGCAATTTCTCTCAGAAGACTTGAAAAACCTAGTAGTTTTAGCCGGTTTGTGGGGATTGTTTGGCTTATCAGAAGAACTCCGCAGCGAATCTGGACTAATGGCAACAGTCCTCTCCGGCATCGTCCTGCGATCGGCTGCTGTGCCGGAAGAAAGGCTGCTGAGGAGGTTCAAAGGTCAACTTACAGTCCTTGCCATTTCCGTGCTGTTCGTGTTGCTGGCGGCTGATTTATCCCTCGCTAGTGTAGTCGCCCTCGGTTGGGGAAGTTTGTTTACAGTTTTAGCCTTAATGTGGGTAGTGCGGCCGATAAATGTGTGGCTGTGCACTTGGAACAGCGGGCTGAACTGGCGACAAAAATTATTTGCTTGCTGGGTAGCGCCGAGGGGAATTGTCTCAGCGTCGATCGCCTCTTTATTTGCAATTTTGCTCACCCAGCGCGGCATCAATGGTGGCGACTCAATTAAAGCCTTAGTTTTCCTGACAATTATCATGACAGTTTTCGTGCAAGGGCTGACGGCGGGATGGATAGCTCAACTGTTAGGAGTCACATCAAAATCAGCAACAGGTGCAGCAATTGTCGGGTCAAATCCTTTAAGCAGATTAATTGCTCGCTTATTTCAAGAACGCGGAGAATCAGTGGCAATTATCGACACCAATCCCGAAGCTTGCGCGCAAGCAGAAAGAGAAGGTTTGCGAGTGTTTTTGAGCAGCGCTCTCGACCATAGCGTGTTAGAAGAAGCCGGACTCGATTCGATGGGAACATTTTTGGCAATGACTAACAACGGCGAGGTAAACTTAGTATTAGCTCAGCGAGCAGCCGAGGAGTTTTCGCCACCGAGAGTTTTGGCATTATTCCCCAAAGACCCGCAAGCAAATGCGCCTGCAAATAATAGTAAAATCAATCAAGCCTTTGTCTCAGATTTGTCGCTGAAGGATTGGAACGAATATTTGACCGACAGCGAAGTAAAATTAGGGGAAACCGAGTTAAACAGCGAGGGATTGCAATTTCAGCTTGCTCACTTGCAAGCTTTGGTGCAAGCCGGGGAGTTGGCGCCGCTGCTGCTGGAAAGACAAGGATACTTGCAAGTCGTGTCGGCAACAGAAATTTGGCAAGCGGGCGATCGCATTATTTATTTACTCTACGATCCTACACCGAAATTGTTAAAAAGATTGTCCGGTTCGTCCAACTCTCGCTTGACTTTGGAAAAGCATCAGGTAGTTGAAGAAGTGCCGATTCCTGCTCCTGTTTTAGAGAATGTTTTGGAGGAAGTTATAATCGAGAAGGAGGCCGAAGTTTTGCAGCCGCCCGTTTCCCGGTAAGGGGAAGAATTTTATGATAGTTGACAGTCGATCGTCCCATCACACTTCACGACTGAAAATTGAGTCTGAAGCCTCCCCGTTGAGGGGGAAATCCAACAAAATGATTCATTACTCCAATCCTATTCTATCGACGGCTATGGGTAGCTGTCAACTGTCAACTGATAAAATACTATCCGACCAACCCATTTCGATTAGCTGTTGTCGTCAAAATGTACTCAACTTGAGACGGAGTTAAAGTCGGATTCGCATTCAAAACTAAAGCCGCTACACCAGCTACCTGTGGCGCTGCAAAAGACGTGCCAGTTTGGAGTTCGTAATCGTTACCAGGAGTGGTAGAAACTATCTCTACTCCCGGAGCAACTAAGTAATCTAAAGGTGTGAAACCCGCGCGGTTCGAGGTGCTATCCATGATGCCCCTGATATCAATACTGCCCGCAGAAATTCCCCAGCGATTGGCATTACGAGCTGGATAAGCTGGTTGGATATCACCCAAGTTTCCGGCTGCCATAACCACAACAGAGCCTTTGTTATTTGCATATTGAATTGCGTCATTAACCGCGTCGGAAGGGTTAGAATTACTTCCCAAGCTGAGGTTAATGACATTTGCGCCATTATCAGCAGCATAACGGATTCCACTAGCAACATTATTCGGCGAGCCACCACCAAAGAAAGGTAACACTCTGACAGGCATAATCTTTGCATTGGGCGCAACTCCTGTGATGCCAAAGTTATTTCGTTCCGCCGCGATCGCACCTGCTATGTGAGTCCCGTGGCCGTTGAAATCCAGATCCATTGGGTTGTTGTCGCCAGACACAAAATCCCAACCCCGAATATCGTCAATAAATCCGTTGCGATCGTCATCGATGCCATTTCCCGCAATTTCACCGGGGTTCCGCCAAATATTGCCATCCAAGTCGGGATGGTTGTAGTCAACACCGCTATCCACGACAGCTACAACAATGCCATTTCCTGTAATGTTCTGATTCCAAACTTCCGGTGCATTTATGACATCTAGCGCCCAATTAGTCCCACCCAAATCGGGAAGAGCAGGGAAAGGATTTGAGCGGTTCAAGGTGCGGGAAACTGCTGCGTTTGCATTCACCAAACCGTAGCCGTAGTCGGTACTATAAAAACCGCTAGGTGTTGCAAAAGGTTGCGGTACAGGCACAGATGTTGCAGAAAGAGTCAGGTTGTAATTGGTAGAGTTGTTTAAGAAGCTATAAACTTGGACATAGTATGTCCCAGGAGCCAAATTGGGTATATTGATCGCATCTGGGACGGTGCCACTCTCAATAGAGGAGCCAATTCTTTCACCAGAATCCAAAATACCGTTGCGGTTTCTATCTTGAATCAACCTTACGTCAGCATCCCTTGTCAAACCGTCGAGACGCAGGTTAAAATTGCTTTTAGTGTTGATATCAAATCGGTAGAAATCATTGGCATCGCCTGTGCCGACAAAATCAGTTAAGTTGATGCTACCGTTCTCAACGCCAACAACATTACGAGCTGTCGAAATAGAGTTACCTGGATCGGCGAAATTCAACTGAGAAGCAGAGACTGTTCCTGTTAGCGGCTCTGTGTTTGGATTCGCCGATTGTGACAGCGGCTGGAGTTGAGTATCGGGGACATCGCCAGTAACTCGATCGCCCGCAGAGAAATTGAGTCCCTCGCCCGCACCAGCTACAATAAAATCTGCGATCTGTGTCTGTGGGTCGATGCTGGATGCTGTGGGATTGAGAAAGCTAGATTCGGGACTGTAACCAGAAGCATTCAAGGGATCGATCGCTCTGTTGAGCAAGTCGCTGTTAGCCGGAAATGCCGATCGGGCGAAATCGTTTGGCTGTTGAATGAAATAAAGGCGATCGTTGGAATTGGCTGTGATGTCTAACATAATTTAAAACCTCAGATATTTAGATTGATTCGTTAGTTAAATCTTAAGCAACTCGGATGGAAAAAGGATTAGTTATACCCGCAGAGTTGATGAGGTATGAGGTGCAAGATTGATTGCGAGAAAGTGCAAAGTAGGTGATATCTTGCACCAGCGAGAATCCTGTAGGGGCGGGTTCGCCCAGAGTCAAAAACTAAGCAGACAGGTTAAATAAACCCGCCCAGCCCCACCAATAACCCCCAAATAACCCCTATATTGAGATAGGTGTAATATCTTAGATGTAGGTGAAAATGTCGCTTTTAGGCGAAGTCTAGATCCCCCTCGCATCCCCCTGATAGTCGGGGGACTTTGAGTGTTCTTGTTCCTCCTTCTTAGGTCGGGGGACTTTGACAATTTCTTGTTCCCCCCTTATTAAGGGGGGCTAGGGGGGATCTGGATTTAATAGTTAAACAGCAATCTCCAATTTGCACTAAAAATATCGAGTTCCAATCCACTATTGAGAAAAACTTACTCCGCCTCTCCAATCAAAGTAAATGCCGCCCAATTTCGCGGCTGGGGATGAGTTTTCATCGCGGTTAACATTGCCTGCCGCAATGCCTGTGCTTTGTCGGGATTATTTTGCAAGTTTCGGTAAAAAGACTGCATCAATTCGGATGTCGGCGCATCGGGAACCGCCCATAAAGAAACAATTACACTCGGCACTCCAGCCGAAATTAAAGCGCGCGACAAACCAATTACTCCATCCCCAGTAATTCTGCCTTCTGCTGTATTGCAGGCACTCAAAACAACTAAACTTGCTTGCAGTTTCATGTCAAAAATCTCTTCTGCGGTCAATAAGCCGTCATCGTTACCAGAAGGAGCCAGGGCGATCGCACTTCCCAATCCATTTACATCATCGAGCAATCCATGCGTTGCCAAATGAATGATCGATGCTTGGGGCATTTGTCGGACGATCGCAGCTTTTGTCCCTTGTGCGCCCGTGATGGCTTGGGTTTTGAGCAGAGGGGCGATCGCTCTGGCTTCGGCTTCGGCTCCAGGTAGAGCAGACAATTGCCGTTTGGGTTCTCCGGGAGAGGCAGATACGATCGGCATCGTGGGATTGCCTAAGACTAGAGCATTACCACTGTTAGGTTGCTTCTGTGCTAATTTCTGTTGTCGGGTTAATGCCAGAACTTGAATCGAGGGGGCTGTGAGAATGGTGTGTTTTTGGATTAAGTAATTGTCGTTGGCATCCTGGAGAGCGGGGAATGGCACCTGGAATAGGGAACCTTGGGGAATGAAAATGACATGGGCGTTGGGGTCTTTTGGGAGCAGATTGGCGATCGGATCGATCAGCAGTTCATGCAGCTTCCGTAAGTTGAAGTTGGGTTCGGGTTTTGGGGAGCCAAGACTGCTGCGACTACGAACCTTAAGGAATTCTTGATTGTCAATAATTAAGCTGGCTAGAGAGGCATTGTGTTTTTGCCAAAGGGGTTTGAGGTCAACTTGGCGGAACGCGATCTCGCCCGTGGGTTGAATTATCCAAATGTAGAGCGCGGATTCTCGCATTTCTCGTTTGCCCTGAATCTGAAGCTCGTCGTAGATTATGGAATATTGCACCAAAGTGGCGTTTTGTGCTTTGGCGATTTGGCGGATTTGATCTTGGTTGGGAGAAGTGTTAATAACCGGATTGGTAGAACCTGAAGATAAGCGTTCTGTCAGGAGATCGACGAAGGCACGAGCACGTCCCCGCTCGGAAATTTCTAAAGCGGCGATCGGATTATTTTGAGCCACCCGGACTCGTTGTAACATCCGATAGGTGCGAGCTTGTGCTTCAAAGATAGAGACTTTATTCTCATCGTTGGAGCCGAGCATTTGACGCATGGATTCCCAAACTTGAATCCCATTAACGAGCATTTTTTCAGCTTCTGTTGAGTTGCCAGCTTTTAAGAAGGTCGCTCCAAGGTTGTTTAGCGCCACACCTTCCCCTTTGCGATCTTGAATTTCGCGGGCGATGGCTAACTGTTGCTGTGCATACTCAATGGCTTTGGCATAGTTGCCCAGATCTAAGTAAGCAGCTCCCAAAAGGCCCAGTGCCGTACCTTCCCCTTCGCGATCTTGAATTTCGCGGGCGATGGCTAACTGTTGCTGTGCATACTCAATGGCTTTGGCATAGTTGCCCAGAGATTCGTAAGCGATTCCCAAATTACCCAGTGCTGCACCCTCCCCTTTGCGGTTTTTAATTTCGCGGGCGATGGCTAAAGATTGCTGTGTATACTCAATGACTTTGGCATAGTTGCCCAGATCTAAGTAAGCGATTCCCAAATTACCTAGTGCTGCGCCTTCCCCTTGGCGGTGTTTAATTTCCCGTGTGATGGCTAAATGTTGCTCTGCATACTCAATGGCTTTGGCATAGTTGCCCAGAGATTCGTAAGCGATTCCCAAATTGCCCAGTGCCGAGCCTTCCCCTTCGCGGTTTTTAATTTCGCGGGCGATGGCTAACTGTTGCTGTGCATACTCAATGGCTTTAGCATAGTTGCCCAGAGAGTTGTAAGCATTTCCCAAATGGCCCAGTGCCACACCCTCCCCTTCGCGGTTTTTAATTTCGCGGGCGATCGCTAAACTCTGCTGTGCATACTCGATCGCTTTGGTATAGTTCCCCAGAGATTCGTAAGCATTTCCCAAATTGCCCAGTGCCGAGCCTTCGGCTTCGCGGTTTTTAATTTCGCGGGCGATCGCTAAACTCTGCTGTAAATACTCGATCGCTTTGGTATAGCTGCCCAGAAGGTTGTAAGCAACTGCCAAATGACCCAGTGCCAAACCTTCCCCTTCGCGGTCTTTAACTTCGCGAGCGATGGCTAAACTCTGTTGTGAATACTCAATGGCTTTGGCATAGTTGCTCAGCTTGAGGTAAGCGATTCCCAAATTGCCCAGTGCTACACCCTCCCCTTGGCGGTGTTTAATTTCGCGGACGAGCGCTAAACTCTGCTCTGTATACTCAATGGCTTTGGCATAGTTCCCCAGAGAGTTGTAAGCGGCTTCCAAATTGCCCAGTGCCCTACCCTCCCCTGAGCGGTCTTTAATTTCAAGGGCGATCGCTAAACTCTGCTGTGAATACTCAATAGCTTTGGCATAGTTACCGAGAGAGAGGTAAGTATTTCCCAGAGAGTAGTAAACGGCTCCCAAATTCGTCAGTACCGCACGCTCCCCTTGGCGGTTTTTGAGGGCGCGATAAATTTGCAGTGACTGTTGCCAGGAATTCACCGCTGCTGCGAATTGGCGAGTCTGCCACTGTTGGTTGCCCTGCTGAAACAGCCGATCGGCCTGGGTTTTAGAATCCATAGTTTGAGCAACAACCGGGAGTTGAGAGTGCCGAGGAATATAAAAAGCAACAGACAAAAAGCAAAAGGCGAGGGGAAACAGGAAGCCCGATCGCACTTTACGATTACTAGATTTAAACAGTGTTAGCGAGAAAGGCTGCATGGGATTTTAGGGTTTGGGTTGCGGGAGTTGGCGTTGTTGTTCGATCGCCCTAATTTGTCGCAATCGATCGCTCCAATCTTTCAAAGGTTCGGCTTCCGAATTAGCGAGAGAATCTAGCAATTCCAGAACAGCCGCTTGGTTTTGAGAAGTCCCAGGGGCTTTGCGCGCTTCGGCGATCGCGTCATACCACAGCCCAGCCTTGGCATACAAATCGATCCGCTGTTGGGGAGTTGACGTGGCTGCAAGTTGAGTCTGCAACGATTCCGCAGGCTGGACTACTTGGATTTCTGCCACCGCCACCACATTCCGCGAAGGAACATTCCGATCGCACACCAACACCACTTGCCACTGATAGGATTGCCCGATCGACATTTGGGGCCCATTTGCCGGCAAAGCAACGGACATGATTCCCGGCTGACTCTCCATCTCGGTTCTGTAGAGCAGTTGTCCCGATCGACTAAACAGCCGGAATTGCAGCGGACGAGAAGTGCGATCGGGTACAAACCAGGTAAAAGTGGGATGCACAGAAATCGTTTCTCCCACATGGCTAAACGGCACCAAAGCAGTTAATGCCGCCGCTGAATCACCTTCACAACTGCCGCCGCGAGTGGTATTCGTGCCCGTTTCTTTCGGTGCAGAAGGCTTTTTAGGGGGAGTGTATTGTGCCAGCGCTGCGATCGGAATCCAGAACGAAACACTCAGGATTAAACTCGCAATTCCGGCAGAATAAATGGTTCGACGTTTCAATCCGTGAGTCATCATCTGAATCCTCTCTGTAACTATTTTCTACGGTAATCGACAATACACAAACATAATAGAGGACTACCCACAAGCTTTGTTGCGGGAAGGTGCAATTAAACAGTTGACAGTTGACAGTTGACAGTTGACAGTTGACAGTTGACAGAATTCTTAGTCGGCGCAGGCCGACTTTGTTTGTGTAGACGCGGTTTCAACCGCCGAGTCATAACACAGCATCAAGGTTGACAGTTGACAGAATTCTTAGTCCGCGGAGGCGGACTTCGTATGTGTAGACGCGGTTTCAACCGCCGAGTCATAACGGGGATATTTAACCCAGATTTGGTATTACCAGAACCACCGCCGTTTCGCTGACCAAGTTAATTCGCACACTGTCCCCCTCGGTTGATTTGGATAGCGCCGAAACGTTCCGCCTAATTGTTTGGCTAAATTGTTTGCTAACTGCGTGCCTAATCCTGAACCTTGAATATTAGCGTTTAAATCTTGGATTGTCGGTTCTGTATCGCACAGTATCCCCCTGCCATTATCCGTCACCCGAATCACTTGTCGATCGCCCTCCTGAGTACAAATTACTGTCAAGCGAGTAGTTGCGATCGCGTGTTTTCCCACATTACAAAGCGCTTCTTCCAAAAAGCGGCAGAGTCCTCGCTTGTGTTCCAACCGCAGATGGGAGGTGTTCAAGGGATCGAACTGCACTATTTTGAATTTGATTGTTTGAAAGTAGGGCAATTCTTGTTCCAGCGCGTTGGAATAGACTTTGTAGAGCAATTCATGCAGCGGGGCTTGCAGGGCCAATTCGATCGCACTTCCCATTTGCAAATGCGGTTCATCGGCGATCGCATCTCGCTGCACCGATCCATAAACTTCCCGTAATTCTTGACTGAGGCGTTGCAAATCCGGTAAAAATGGCGGCGGTGGATCTTGCTCTTGAGCAGTTCTCAAAATCCCTACCAATGTTTGTAAAGGCCCGCTATGAATCGCGTTAAAGGTCTGTTCGATCGCAAATTGACGTTCCTCCAACCGCAGTCGCAATTCCTGCTGGTGGCGGTAGAAAAGTGCCGCCGTTGAACCAGTTCCATTCAGCACCAGAATCAAAAACACAGGCACAATCGGTACCCACCATCCCATCAGAATCAGCCAGTAACATATCGCGATCGAGCTAATACTGGCGATTAAAAGCCCTAACAAAATTTTCCAGGGCGATCGCAGAAATCGTCCCAAACTCATCCCCAAGAGTCCCCAGGCCGCAATCCAGAGCGTTTCCCAGCCGTCCCCCCAAACCTGAATCAACGGTCTGCGATCGAGCACCGCGCTCACAATCTGGCTGGTTTCGTGGGCTTGCATTTCCACTCCGTAAATCCGTCCCGGATTGATGCCCGCGATCGCACCTGAATTTGCCAAATCCTTCGCGCTAAAAGACATCATCCCAATCAGCACAATCTTGCCTCGAATCCACTCCGGATCTACTTTTCCCGCCTTAATTTGTGCTAGAGAAAGCACGCGAAATGGCTTTTTCCCGCTGCGAACATTCAGCAAAATCTGATTCCCGCCCGCATCCGCCCCCACATATCCGCCAGAGTTTGGCTGCACTCTGGTAAATTCAATACTGCCAAAGCGCATCGCCTCCCGATCGCGAATTCCAGTGCCTAACTTAATTCCTCGGGTTGCTAAATAGCGTTCTGCTAGACGGATTGCGAAGGAAAAACGGTACTTCTGCTGAGGCTTTTGAGCGCCCAATAAACTGCGACGCTGGTAGCCATCCCCATCGAGGACAAAATCTGCAAAGCCAACTTGTTCGGGTGGTAGCGCGGGCGGAGGTGCGACGGTAAAGCCACTGCGATCGGGCAAAGCAATCTCCACTCCGATCGCATTTTTGCTGTTACGAAACACGGATGTTAGTTCGGCATTACCCGGTTCAACCGGAATATCGCGGACAATATCTAAGCCGATCGCGATCGGTTGATAAGTTTGCAATCGTTTGAGTAAATCGGCAATTTCGCGATCGGGAATCGGATAAGTTTTGGCGCGTTTAATATCTTCTTCCGTAATGCCGACGATCGCAATCCGTTCATCCATTGGCTCAGGAGGACGTAGCAGCAAAAATCGATCGAACGCAACCAACTCCAAAAACTGAAGCGCACCCGTCAATCTAGCCATCACCACAGCGACAATCACCATCACCCCTGGAAGCGATCCGCGCCACCAAGTCGAGATATCTGCTTTCACTGCTTGCGATCGATCGGGCTTCATCTAGTTATTAGTCATTAGTTATTAGTCATTAGTCATTAGTTATTAGTCAGTAGTTCGCCAACTGTCAACTGTCAACTGTCAACTTTCACTGCTTGCGATCGATCGGGCTTCATCTAGTTATTAGTCATTAGTTATTAGTCATTAGTCATTAGTTATTAGTCAGTAGTTCGCCAACTGTCAACTGTCAACTGTCAACTGTCAACTGTCAATCAATCCTGCTTCCCTAGCCTTCACTTCCGTTTGAATCCGCAGATTTTTGTCTTTTTCGGGATACACTTCTAGCACATCTCGAATCTTAATCCAGTAATATTGCACAGTACGTTCACAAACATTCATCCGTTTAGCGATCGCCGTATCCTGTAAACTCTCTTGAAAAGCCAATTGCAACACCTGCATCCACGCGGGTTTTAGTTGCAAACCGTTGCGGATCTCTCTGGGAGTATAAATCCGTTCGTGCAGCGCCCAATCCACCATCGCCAGCAAATCTTTCATCGGTTGACTTTTATCAACAACCGTAAATCCGCCCTCATGATTGTCGATCGACGGTTTCAGCCAAACCAAAGTGCGAACATGAGCACTCTGGACTACAATGTTTAGACTCGAATAATTCTCCATCAAGGTTTTGAGGAGTTGAAGCCCTGAATTAGCCTGAGCAGTTTCGCCGATCGCCTCTGGCATCACCAAATCCACAATTACCAGATCCGGGGTAATCTGTGCTACTTGCTGAAGGGCTTCCTGAGCCGTTGAAGCCGTCAGAATATCAGCCTGTGGATACTCCTTCCTCAAAATGTCAAGCGTGCCGCCTAACACCATCGCATGGTCATCCACGACTAAAAAGGTTTGTTTTTCAGGTTGAGGTAAAGTCTGGTGCATAGTTCAATCGTTACCGCACAACATCGTCAGTTTAGGTGATCCGTCCTCTTCTTACAATAGAGGTATTACCGGGATTCCGTCCTGCATCTGTCCACAAAATAGGACTGTGGAAGTCAGCAACGAGAATTGCGCTAAAGTGCAATTTTGTTCACCTCTCTCTTCCCTCCCTCTGTGTTCTCTGCGTCCTCTGTGGTTAAATCATTCCAAAAATAAGGATAATTTTATGACAGAATCAGGTTCATATAAAGCCAGCACGTACAATCTGGAACTCGACGCAGAAATCCAGCGGCTAAAAAATCAAGTTCTCCTCAGTTGGGAAAAAGAAGCGCGGACTTTAAAATGGTTCGGTTTAATCGACGGGATGAATGTTTTAGAAGCTGGGAGCGGGCCGGGATTTTTCACCGAAAAACTGTTAGAATTATTGCCAAATAGTTCGATAACAGCCGTAGAAATCGACCCGGTACTGCACGAAAAAGCCGTAAAATATTTGCAGGAGAAACGAGGCGATCGCGTAAATCGCATTCAAGCATCGATCGCAGATACTGGTTTAGAGGATAATACATTTAATTTTGCGATCGCCCGTTTGCTATTTGTTCACCTCCCAGATCCCGTCGCAGCAGCCAGAGAAATATTCCGCATCTTAAAACCGAGTGGTAAACTGGTGATTATCGATAGCGATGCGGATCTGTTTTGGCTGACAAATCCACCTTGGTCAGTTCAGATTGTCCGCGAGAAATTCAAACAGGTGATGGCCTCGCGGGGCGGCAATTTATGCGTAGGGCGAAATCTGTGTCGCATTCTCAAAGAAGCTGGGTTTGGTAGCATCGATTTAGAAGCCGTTGTCAGCCATAGCGATATCATCGGCATAGAAGCATTTGAACCTTTGCTAGACTCCGGGCCGATTTTACAAATGGTCAAACAAGGGTTGATTTCCGAGTCGGAAATAGAGAGTTATCTAATTTCGCGGGATGAGTTTGTCACTGCGGGCGATCGATCGATGATGAGTTTTTGGTTGATGGCTTGCGGGGGAAAAAATTAATAGAAATCTGGAATAACTCTCAAGCTTCCTCCCAGCAATGACTAATGACTTTTGGTTTGGTGCGTCGCTCATCGATTGTCGATTTTTTTAGGGATTTAACAGTGCCGACGCACCCTACGACTCTCGAATAAGTCTCAACTCGGAGGCGGGTTTATCAGATTGTTAATTATGGGAAATTATTGTTTTTGATACTTTCCCCCTTGTATCTTGTATTTTCTTCTTCTTTCTTCCTTCGCGTCCTTCGCGTCTTCGCGGTTCGTTTCAATCCAAATACCCAATCCAAGCCGGCAAAACCTCCAGCGAACCATACCACTTTCCCGGAGAGCGAGGCGAATGCCAAACCCCATCCAACACCAAATTTTCGGCCCCGTCCAAATGAGCAGCTTCAATCGGCGTAATTCCATCGCCCCAAGTTTCGCCCTTCCCCACAGTCAACTCGTAACTCTTGTAAGCCAGCCAAGTCGCAAAACTGCGCTTACCAAAAACAGATTTCCCAGCCACGCACACGTAGCGCACTTGCGGGTGAAACGCCCCCGGATAATGAATTTTGACAAAATCTAGATTTTTGCGCGTCCAGCGCTCTTGAGAGACGTGTGGCGTGCCTAAACTAATTAAAGTATTGACCCAAGGGTGAGCTTCCCACAAACCCGCATCCGACCGCACGTCGCCGTGAATTGTATAAGGCTTTTCGCCTAAATAAATCCGAGAAATCCAGCCGCCTGCGGAATGACCGATGAGATTTACTTGAGAGACGCCGTATTGCTGTAACATTTGTTTGACCGTGCGATCGAGCTTCCGCAAAATTGGCACCATCGATCGCCCGCCAAAAGTCGGCAACCAATCTGCCTTGCCCAGTGGTACTGTTACAGTTGGGAAACCGCGATCGACCAAAGATTTTTCTAATTCCCGATAGTCTGAAGCCGCAGCAAAATATCCTGGCAAAATCACGGTAGGTAATGGCATTATCAATTTTAGATTTTAGACTTTAGATTTTGCGGCCGGGGTGCTAGGATCTATTTTTCAAGTTCCAAGACGCTTGCCGAAGCATCCTTTGGATGGCTAACATCTCTTGCTCGTTAAACTTTTTGCTTGGGGAATATCTACTTCTATGGCTCGCGAGCCGATTCCAACATTGTATTTTACCCTAGTTGTCGTTCACTTAGAAGACCGTTTTCTACTGGTACAAGAGCGCAAGTACGAGCAGCAGTGGTATCTGCCAGCAGGGCGAGTAGAAAAAGGCGAGACTTTGCTTGAAGCTGCTCAGCGCAATACTGTCCAGGAAGCGGGCATTTCTGTGATCGTGGAGGGAATTCTCAGGGTAGAGCATACGGTGATGCCTAGGGGCAACGTGCGCCTGAGGGTGATTTTTGTGGCTCGTCCTGAAGATAAGACGCCACCCAAGAGCAAGCCGGACGAGTTTACTTTGTGTGCTGGTTGGTATTCTCTCAAAGAGTTAGACCAGTTGTCGCTGCGCGGAGAGGAAGTTCGGGAAATGTTTCAATATATGGCAAGCGGCGCTCCAATTTATCCTATCGACTTGCTGAGCGTTGAGGGAGCTCCTTTTAAAACTTACCGCTATCGGTGGTAAAAAGAAGGAAGTTCGACAACGGATTATGTAGCGGATGTAACGGATGTAGCGGATGTAGCGGATGGGGAAGAGGAAAAAAGACTTATGCATTAAGCTTTTTAGCGATCCGTCCAAATTCCTTTCTGTAACCGAATTGGAAACAGGGGTCGATCGCGCCGATCGTAGGTGTTTAATCAATTAAGACAGTGTATCGGTCAGGAAAAGACGGTATTGCAGTGGCTCCTTGGTGAGAAGGCGACTGGCTGCGCTCCTTAATTTTGAGCGCGATCGTGCTATACTTATACCTTTGAATTGCTAAATTTTTAATTTTCACCGCTTCCCCATAAAAAAAATCTCGGTCATCAATAACCAATAACGAATAACAAATAACTAATAACCAATAACCAATTCCTAATTCCTGATTGCCAATGGTCATGACTGATTCATCCTCCCTAGCCAACGCCCTTTCCGAACCGCTGCGCCAGCCTTTTTGGTGGGCAGCCCTAGCTTCTGTCGGAATTCACGGAGTGCTCGGAGTAAGCGCCCCGACAATCTCAAACATCATCTATGGTGGTGGCAATTCCTCAAAAAACATCCCCGGTTCCGTCGGATTCGTGCAACTAACTCCCGCAGAAGCCGGCCGCCTGCCACAAACCATACCACCGCGATCGTCCAATAAGCCGTTTTCGATCGCACCAGTTCCCGTTCCCACCTCGCCCAAGTTAGCTCGCCCTTTGCCCCCTCCACCGGTTAACTTGCCCGCCCTGCCACCGGGAATGCCCCCACCTGGATTCTTTGCGCCTCTCGATCCCCCTCTCCCGCCATTAACTGCCCCAGCCGCCCCGCAGTCACAAACTTCAGTTCCAACGGTCAAACCCCCCTCTCTCAAAACACCTACTTTCATCCCCCAAGGGCCTCCCAGCGGTTTGATTTTCCCGCCATTACCCGGTAATTTCGATCGTAATATCCCCCCACCGCCACCAGGAGTAACAGGATTACCCCAGCTTCCTGGCGGCACCTCCGAAGATGAGGCAGAGACTCTCAAAAAGGTCATAGCCAGTAGAGGCGGACTCCCCCTATTCCCAGACGGAGCTCCTGTCTTTACCCCGGAATTCCCCATTGGTGGCAGGAATTCTGGGCCCGATGGAGTACCGAAATTGACTCAAAAAGATCCCAATAAACGGAATCTCATCGCAGAAACTCCCGAAGAAAGAATCAGGAGGCAACAATTTGACCAGGGACAGCAACAACTAGAACAGCAGGGAGTGCCCGGTTCCAACTTACCCAGCGACAGAGAGACACTGCTTGCTGCTGCTAATACCTATGTTGCTTTGTTTAATGACTTCAAAAAAGCTTACCCCGACTTGGAAATGACGGGCCCGACTCCTGTAACTGTCGCTTATCCTAAAGAAGCTTGTTCGCAAAAACTCGAAGGAACCGCTGTTTTCGGAGCAGTTGTCAGCCCTCAAGGGTTGCTCAAGGCCGAGCCTAAGCCGATCGTCCCTACAGGTTACGGTATTCTCGATACTGCGGCTAAAACTGCAATTATTAACCCCAATCAAATATTTCCAGCAGCCAGCACGCACAAGCTTTACCAGTTGGCTGTCGCGTTTAAATACGACGAAAAAGTTTGCAGCGGCATTCCTGTCGCCCCATCCACCGGCCCCACCAGGCCCACAGCCCCGCAGCCGCTAGCGCCAGCCCCGACAGCACCCAAGCCAACAGGCGAACAGTCCCCAGCCCCTGCGGAAGTGAAACCCCAGTTTGAGAAGCCACCGGCGCCCTCTAACAAGCCGCAACCAGGGGCCCAACAGTCGCCACAGCCCTCACCAAAACCCGCAACCAAACCGTCGCCCTCACCTCAACCGAAACCAGCCGCCGAACAATCTCCTTCTCCCCAACCGAAGCCAGCCCCCGAACTGTCTCCGCAGCCAGAAGCTGTACCTTCTCCCGCCAGCGAAGTGTCCCCGCAGCCAGAAGCTGCGCCTTCTCCCGCTGCCGAAGTGTCCCCGCAGCCAGAAGCTGCGCCTTCTCCCGCTGCCGAAGTATCGCCCTCGCCAGAAGCTGCGCCTTCTCCCGCTGCCGAAGTTGGGCCTTCTCCTGCTACGGCTAATTAATTGTTAACTAGACAAGATTGCATCAGAAACCGCAGTCTGTAGGGTGTGTCATTGCCATATTTGTTGCTTGTTAAACCAATTTATACTTGCTGACGCACCCTACTTTTTTGACTGTTTTTTGCGGACTGAAGTCCTCACTACGAACCTGGTTTTTTGCAGACTGAAGTCCTCACTACGAACCTGGTTTTTTGCAGACTGAAGTCCTCACTACGAACCTGGTTTTTTGCGGACTGAAGTCCTCACTACGAACCTGGTTTTTTGCGGACTGAAGTCCTCACTACGAACCTGGTTTTTTGCAGACTGAAGTCCTCACTACGAACCTGGTTTTTTGCGGACTGAAGTCCTCACTACGAACCTGGTTTTTTGCGGA
>NZ_JAHRFA010000074.1:0-36133 GCF_020883045.1 Microcoleus sp. CAWBG58
TACGAGAAAGCCTTAGAAATTGACCCCAAATACCACTATGCCTGGAACGGGCTGGGCAATGCCCTAAAAGGTTTGGACCGCTACAGTGAGGCGATCGCAGCCTACGAGAAAGCCTTAGAAATTGACCCCAAATACCACTATGCCTGGAACGGGCTGGGCAATGCCCTAAAAGGTTTGGACCGCTACAGTGAGGCGATCGCAGCCTTCGAGAAAGCCTTAGAAATTGATCCCAAATTCCACCATGCCTGGAACGGGCTGGGCAATACCCTAAATGATTTGGGCCGCAACAGTGAGGCGATCGCAGCCTTCGACAAAGCCTTAGAAATTAGAGGCGATCAATACTGGCAAGCTTGGTTCAATAGAGGTTTCGCGTTTCTCAACTCCGGGCGCTACACTAAAGCCATTCAAAACTGGGATGAAGGCTTGCAGAAATATCTCCCCAGCAACCGCGACTATCGCCTCGCTTGCGGCAGATTGCACAACGAAAAAGGCAAGGCACACTACATACATGGCAAACAAGCAACCACTTATTGGGCATTTTTCCACAAAGCCAAAGCCAGCTACGAACAAGCCCGCGAATTTTTGAAATCTCCCCTCATCCCAGAAACTTATTTAGAAGTAATGCAAGGCTTAATTACCGTCTGCCGCAGCTTGGGAGATCCCAAAACCAGCCAATACCTTGCCGAAGCTACCACCGTCTTAGAAAATCTAATTTTAGACAATGAAACTCATCCTGAAATCAAACAGCGACTCCAACGCAAATTTGTCGGACTTTACCAATTAGAAGTTGATATCCTCGTCGAGGCTGGCAAGAAAGCAAACGCCCTGGAAAAAGCCGAATCCCGGAAAAACTTGTGCCTGCAATGGATGCGCGCAACTTCACAAAACCGCACCAACAGCCCGACTTATCCCGAAATCCGAGACTTGCTGGCAAACAACACCGCAACCGCGATAATTTACTGGCATCTCAGCCCGGTTTCCCTGACTGCTTTTATCATTACCACAGACAAGTTTGAAACAATCTCCACACCAATCACCGATATATTCGCAAAACGCAACAGTCAGAGTTTAGAAACATGGCTAGAAAACTGGAAAACCAACTATCAAAATTACTGCCAAACTACCAACAAACAGCAAAGCAAAGAATCCCATCCGTGGCGCGAGTCAATGACAGCGCAATTGCCACAACTCGCTGACATCCTGAAAATTCCCGAAATTTGCACGCACCTTACGGGTATTGAACATTTAATCTTGATTCCCCACCGCGATTTGCACCTGTTGCCGCTAGATTCGCTGTTTCTGCCCTTGGAGGGGGTAGGCACGGAGGGGGTAGGCACGGGGGCGCTACCCCTACGGAACGCTGGTGGGGTAGGCATGGAGGGGGTAGGCACGGAGGGGGTAGGCACGGGGGCACTACCCCTACGAAATCCTGGTGGGGTGGGCACGGAAGGGGTAGGCACGGGGGCACTACCCCTACGGAATCCTGGTGGGGTAGGCACGGAGGGGGTAGGCACGGGGGCACTACCCCTACAGAATCCTGGTAGGGGCAATCCCCCCGTGGTTGCCCCCATAATCCGTTCGATTACCCGCCTTCCCAGCGCCCAAATTGCCATCCAACAGCAACAGCAAACCCCCACGGAAATTGCACCCAATTCAATGCTGATGGTAGAGCACTCCCAAGGCAAAAGCGCCTTAAAATTTACCCAAATCGAAGCAGCCGCCATCAGTCAAATTAACCAAACTAATCGTGCCTCCAATGCAGCCACCAAAACCGAAATTATTCAAGCCCTAAAATCCAATAGTGGCATCTTTCATTACACAGGCCACGCCTACCACAACACCGAAAAGTCCGAGAATTCCGCCTTACTTTTAGGCACCGGCGAAGAATTGACATTGACCGACATTTTACAGTTGAAATTAGTTGATTATTACCTAGTCTGTCTCAGCGCTTGCGAAACTGGTATTACCAAGAAAGGCGAATTAATCGATGAATTTGTGGGCATAGCCAGCGGCTTTTTGCCTGAGACTAATTATGTGATCAGCACTTTGTGGCGAGTGGACGAACGTTCTAGTGCTTTGTTACTGATTTATTTCTACCAGTTATGGAAGCAGGGAATCCAGCCGCCCGCAGCCCTGCAACAAGCCAAAGATTGGCTCCGAGAGCTCACGAATGGTAAGCTAGGAGAGTGGTATGCGGGCGAGTTGTTGCCTTTGCTGAGAGAGGCTGAGTTTGACAATATCTTTTTCTTTGAAAGGGAAGCCTCACGACTGCAAAAAAAATTAGCTAAAATAGATGAGAAACCCTACGAGCACCCTTACCATTGGGCTGCTTTCACTATCACCGGCAACGGCTAATATCAATTTAATGGGTCGTTCCATATATCTCGATCCCCCTAAATCCCCCTTAAGAAGGGGGACTTTGATCGGAATCTTGTCCCCCCCTTCTTAAGGGGGGTTAGGGGGGATCAGATTCTATGCAACTTCGCCCAACTCTTCATTTTAAAATAAGGTGTTGAGTTTCATTATTGCTCTACCCAATCTACTTTATCCATTACCCGCAACGGCTAAAATAATATGACTTCTACACAAGTTACTTTATCGGGATTCGATCAGTTTGCGCCGAAAGCTTTTTTAATCGCCCTCGCGAGATTTGAAGCACCTCTTTCGCCTGAGTTGATAGCTGAAGTGAATGAAGTTGGTGCTGCTTTGGTGAGTGGTGAGTTACAGAAAGCGGCTTTGCTTGTTGATATTGCTCAAAAAGATGCGGCTTTTTCTGAGTGTTTTAATGAGGCTTATGAGGAGTTGCAGGAACTCGATGAGTCGGAGGAAAAGAATAAGTATTTGGCTGAGTTGGATGAGAATACTCCGCCGCGAGAGACTGATGATTATAATAATTTTTTGGCGCCTCCTTTGACTGATCCTAATCCGCAGAGTGTGGCGAGGAAGTTGTTCGGAAAGGCTAGTGATTTGGTGGAACGGGTTTATCGGTTGAGGTTTTGATTTGTTTAGTGGCGCATTGAGACTCAAGAAACCGGGTTTTTTCCGAGGTTTAAGATAATAAGCCAAGATTGTCATAAAAACCCGGTTTCTGGCCCCTCGAACCAAATCTAAGAAACCGGGTTTTTGCCGAGGTTTAAGGTAATAAGCTAAGATTTGGGAAAAAACCCGGTTTCTACCTCCCCACCATCAATAAAAGATTTTATGCTCAAATTAGTTGACCCTACCCTAAATTTATTTAGCTACACTCTCAAACAAGGGTTGGGTGTCGGCGAACCGGAAACTCGCAAAATCTACATCAAATTTTTAGATGCTTTAGCTGAACAACTTCACCAACAACTAAATGTTTCTTTTACTCCCCAAGAAAAACAAAAATTCCTCGCGTTACAGGAGAAAATAGTAGCCGATTTACCTTTCACAGGAAATCTCAACAATCATCCAGTCAAAGGGCGCTACCGCCGCTGGAATGTGAGCGATAATTACCAACTTTTGCTGGATGCTTATGTCAATGATAAGTATGAAAATACACAAGTTATTAAACTGATTGAAAGTTTGCAATCTTTAATTATTCCACCGCCCAAGTTGGAAAATATTGGCAAAACTTGGATGCTTTCAGGCTGGCTGGAATCTGGGGATGATTTGGAAAAGGAAGAACTTGCAAAACAGGTTTACAAGTCTTTGTTTACAAAAGATGGTGTTCCTCAAGGAAGTGGTGAGTTTTTAGGTGGGAAAGTATTTGAGTTTTGGGGCGACAAGATTGAGGATAATTTGCAACTTTTAGTGATTTTGTATCCCGATGAAGCTGCTTTTCGGGAATGTAGTAATTTTTATGTAAGTTGGCTGGATTTGCTGTGTTACCGCCATAAGATTATTTGGGCTTATGAGAAAAGTCTAGTTTTAAAGGATCGGTTGGTGAATAATTACAACCAAATTGTGGAGATGCGGAATACTTCTCGGCTGAATCTCCAGAAGCTGATGGAGGCGATGGGGAAGTTGTCTGAGTTTGCGATCGATCTTAATTACCTAGAGTTACAATTTAGCACAATTAAGGTGAATCTGGAAAAGTATCAGACTAAGTTGACTGCAATTAAAACTCAGGCTAAACCTACGGATGATTTGCAGTTTTTGCAGGATTTTTGGGACAAGGCTGAACAACTCTATCCTAAACAAATCCAAAAAGATATTGACAATTTTCGCCCTTGTTTGGAAATTTTGCGGAGTCTGACTGATACAATTAGAGGTACGGTGGAGATTCGGAAGGCTGAGAGCGATCGCACTTTTCAGACAATCGTCGGTATCGTCGGAGTCGGATTGTCAACTGGCGGGACTGTAGCTTCGGCGGCGGCTGGCTTCAAAACAGAAATTGAGGCAAATCCTACTATCAATACTGCCATAAATACCTTGGTGCCGATTTTTGAGCCTGGTTCGGGATTGAGGATAATTATGGGATTTAGTATTCTATCTGGGGTGACTGCTAGTCTGCTGACAGGGATAATTATAGCTGTGTGTTCCCGAATTTCTCGCCGTTAGTTTCGGCGATGGAAATCACATTCATCTCTTAGTCTGCGGAGGCAGACTTTGTTTGTGTAGTAGCGGTTTCAACCGCCGAATTATCTTTGACACGGATACAGAGATTAATTATCGTTTGTAGTAAGGACTTTAGTCCTTATTCGCTAAAAGATTTAAGAAAAAACTGAAGTCCTTACTACAAACTTAACTTTTACCGTTTCCGTTGCCGTTTCCAGTAGTTAGCAAAACTCGCTTAGCCAAAGGTTCCGGTACTTCTTGCAATCGATCGAACTCCCAGTTAAAAAATCCGACACCCATCGTCTGCGATCGCAATTCTACAATTAAATCCTGCATTTCCGCGATCGGCAAATAAGCCGAAACTGCATCCCATCCCTTCCAGTCTGCTTTACCCTCATAGCCGAGAATTTGACCGCGATGTCCGCTGACTAATTGCAACACTTTTGATGTACACTCGTTGGGAGCGCAAATTTCAACTTTGGCGATCGGCTCTAGCAAAGTTGATTCGCACTTCTCCATCCCGGACTGCATCGCCAACCGCGCCGCCTGTTTAAAAGCTTGTTCTGAACTATCAACAGAATGATAGGAACCGTTTGTCAGAGTTACCGATACATCTACCACGGGGAAACCCAACGGGCCGCGATCCAAATATTCGCGCACTCCCACTTCAACGCCGGGAATATACTGTTTTGGAACGACTCCGCCGACTATTTTGTCGCTGAAATTGAAGCCTTCTCCGCGAGGCTGCGGTGCGATATCGAGGTACACGTCGCCAAACTGTCCGTGTCCGCCGCTTTGGTGTTTGTAGCGCCCGTGAATTGATGATGCGGGTTTGCGGATGGTTTCTTTGTAGGGTACTTGCGGTAGGTGAGTTACCATTGGTAAATTGTACTTGCGGCGCAACCTGTCTAAGGCTACTTTTAAGTGGATTTCGCCTTGACCCCAAAGTATAATTTCGTGGGTGTCTCCGTGCTGTTCCCACACTAAAGATGGGTCTTCTTCTAATAGTTTAGCTAAGGCAGAACTCAACTTAACTTCATCGTTGCGCTTTTCGGGGACGATCGCCAGTGCGTACACAGGCGAGATGATTTCTGCTTTTGGTAAGAATTCGTCTGAACCCAGCACATCGCCTGTTTTCAAGCCTTCCAGCCTGCCTACAGCCACAATTTCTCCGGCACTGACGGACTGCAAACTTTGGGTTTGCTGGCCGGTCAAGCGGTACAAACCGTTAACTCGAACTCCATTCAAAACTGCTCCGTCTGCGATCGTTCCCCGCCACACTCTCACTAACGATAATTTGCCTCCCTGCGGCGTGTAGTAGGTTTTGAGGATTTGACCGAGAACCTTGTTTTCACCTTGTATAAAACCGCGCCTTTCTGCTGTAGTTTCCGGTGTTGGCGCTTCTTTGAGTAAAGCTTCCAGCAGAGGCCGCACGCCGAAATCTTGTTCGGCGATACCGATGAATACGGGCACTATTAAATCCGCGCCTAATTCCATCTTGAAATCGCGGGTAATCTCTTCAGCATCGGGATTGATTTCTTCGAGCAATTCTTCCAGTAAACGATCGTCAAAATTGGCTAATTCTTCCAGCATTTGCTGGCGCGCTTCGTGCTCTTGGGCTTTTAGATGTTCGGGAAGCGGGACGGGATCTGCGGGTGCGCCGGAGTGATAGTGGTAAGCTTGTTCGGTTACTAAGTCGATAAAACCGATGATTTGTTCGTTTTTGCCGATCGGGTATTGGTGAGGTACAATTGGTCTGCTAGAAACAGATTTGAGCGCGTTGAGAACCTCGGTGAAGTTGCTACCGCAGGTGGTTTCGTCTGTGCAAGCGCGATCGATCTTATTGATAAAAACTAGGTGGGGAATTTCCCAATCGTCGAGGAATTTGAACAGCGGGGCGAGGGTTAAAGTGCGATCGGCAACTGGTTCGCACACAATCACGGCTGCATCGACACCGATAAGTGCATTGTAAGTTTCTTGGGCAAATTCGATCGAGCCGGGACAGTCAAGAAATGTGAAGCGGACGTTTTCGTATTCGGTGCTCGCGACGTTTACTTCTAGGCTCATTTTGCGATCGCGCGCTTCTGGCGAACTGTCACCTACCGTATTACCATCCTTAGCATTACCTTTGCGAGTAATTGCTCCTGTCACCGACAGCAAACTTTCGAGAAGTGCGGTTTTACCGCTTAAATATGGGCCAACAATTGCAACGTTTCGCGTGGCCCCAATGACTTTGTGGTTCATATTGCCTCCAATCGAAAACTTGTTTTCAATTGCTCTTGGTGCAATGAATTGAATATCATTTTCCAGACTGTTTCTAGGTAAATTTTTATTGCAGTCTAGAGCAATTTTAGGTTTTGGTATGATTCAATACTTTTGACACTAGCGTGTTTTGAGTAATGCGATCGCAAATTGTAGTTTTTCTTAATATTTGGATTTTTTTTACCGCAGAGAGCGCAGAGAGCGCAGAGGAAGAGAAGAGAGAGAGGAATAATTTTGATGAAGGGTGGATTTTAGATGGCTCTTCCTCTGTGTCGATTTGTCTAGTTTCTCAGCAGTCGCAAGCCGCTTAAGGTTACGATTACTGTAGACCCTTCGTGGCCGATGACGCCGATCGGCATTGTGATATTTCCGAGAAAGTTAGCAGCCAACAACAGTATAATGCAACTGAGTGCGAAAACAATGTTTTGTTTGACTACTTTTTGAGCGCGGCGGCCCAAACTAATTGCTTTAGCTAATTGTTCTAATTTATCCGCCATCAATACTATATCGGCAGTTTCTAAAGCTACATCGCTGCCTGAAATCCCCATCGCAATTCCCACGGATGCTTGGGCGAGGGCGGGGGCGTCGTTGATACCGTCTCCTACCATTGCGACGGTTTGATACTGGGTTTGCAGCTTTTTAATTAGGTGCACTTTGTCTTCGGGTAAAAGTTCGGCGTACACTTCATTGATTCCTAATTGACTGGCGATGTATTGGGCGGTTTGCTGGTTGTCGCCTGTCAGCATTACGATCTGTTCTATTCCTAATTTTTGCAGGCGTTTGATTGTGGCTGCTGCTTCCGGGCGGACTGTATCTGCTACTGCAATGATTCCTAAAAGTTCATCTTTCTTTGCTACCCAAACAACGGTTTTTCCTTTGGCTTGCAACTGATGACTTATTTCTGTCAATTCCGAAGTTGCTTTGACAAAACCTGCTTTACCAATGGCGATGATTTGATTGTTAACTTTACCGACAATTCCTTGACCGATTTTTGCTTGTACGTCTGTAGCACTTGACAGCGGTAACTGTTGCTGATTTGCGGCTTGGACAATTGCTTGGGCGATCGCGTGTTCGGAATGAGCTTCTAGAGCCGCAGCCAATTGCAGAACTTCTGTTTGAGTATATCCGACTGCTGGTACAATTTGGATAACTTGCGGTTTTCCTGTGGTGAGGGTTCCAGTTTTGTCAAAGGCGATCGCCCGAACTTGACCTATTATCTCCAATTGCGCGCCGCTTTTAAACAAAATTCCCTGTCTCGCGCCGTTAGCAATCCCCGAAAGCAGCGCTGGCATAATCGAAGCCATCAGCGCGCAGGGAGATGCGACTACTAAAAAAATCAGCGCCCGATAGATGGTGTCTTCCCAATTCCAGCCCAAAATAAAGGGCGGCAAAGTTGCTAGCAGCAATCCTAAACCGACAATCAATTTAGCATAACCGCGCTCGAACTTTTCGACAAACTGCTGAGAAGGTGGCGCTTCGGTTTGCGCTTGTTGCACCAGCCGAATCACTCGCTGAATCAAACTGCTTTCTGGACTTTTGTGCACTTCCAATTGTAGCGCGCCGGCACCGTTAATCGTGCCTGCATAGACTTCATCGCCCGCTGTTTTTTCCACGGGCATCGATTCGCCCGTAATTGAGGATTGATTCAAGGCGCTGTAGCCTTCAACAATTATTGCATCTGTGGGAATGATTTCTCCCGGCTTGACTAAAATACGATCGCCAATTGCCAATTTGTCGATCGCAATTTCTCGTTCTCCATCGTACATTAGCACCCGCGCAGTATCCGCAGTCAAGCTCATCAAACTGCGAATGCTCCGTTCAGTCCGCTGCATAGCATAACCTTCCAGGGCGCCGCTAATTGCAAAGATTAAAATTAAAACAGCACCATCCACAATTAAATGATATTCTCGCCGCCACAGCCCCAAACCAGCCGCGCCCAAAGCAGCAACAATCATCAACAAATCTACATCTAATTCGCGTTCTTCAAGCAGTGTAGTCAACCCTTCGCGGGTGCTGGAATAGCCGCCGATTACGTAAGCAGCGGGCAATATTAACACCGCTAAGCCCAGCCAACCGACTTGTAGGGCGATCGAACCCAAAATTACTAGAATTCCGCACAGGGCGGCAGTCACGGCATCGGGATGTTCTTCGGCGAGGCGCGAGAGGCGAGAAATGGGCAAGGAATTGGGAGTCATTGGGAAAATTTGATTTGGTAGAATGACTCCTGTAGCCTAAACCTTGACATTAATGTCAATGTCAAGAGTAAAACCAAAATAAATTAAGCATCTATGAGTTGGGAGATCCGATGGTTCAATCCGCTACTCTGAAATCCCACCAGGGGTTTTTAACCCCTGTCTCAAAGCAACAACGGTTCGTAGTGCGGACTTCAGTCCGCTTTCCGTAGTGCGGACTTCAGTCCGCTTTCAGGCTGCGGGCTGGGCGTTGCTTAATCAGGGTATGAAAATGGATAACTTGAAAATTTAGATGATTGACTGACTGGCTTGTTTCATTTTTTCACATTTAATCGTTAATACCGTAAATCAGCAATGCTGCGGACTGAAGTCCGCACTACGAACTAATCTTGATTTTGCGGACTGAAGTCCGCACTACGAACTAATCTTGATTTTGCGGACTGAAGTCCGCACTACGAACTAATTTAATGCAACAATACCTAACAATCAAACAACTTACTGAAGCCGTAAAAGGCACAATTACACCTCGGATGGTGCGACACTATCATGCTTTGGGGCTGCTATCTCCGGCCGTGCGATCGACTTCTAACTACAGACTGTACACCCGCAGCGACGTGCAAAGACTTCAAAGAATTGTCGCACTCAAGCAGCAAGGCTTTCAACTTTCTCACATCCGCAAACTCTTAGAAACAGACGCCGAGGCTTCCCCAGACGCAGTGATGGCGACTCTCCAACGACAATATCTGTCGGTAATTCAGCAGATTGTGCGCCTCCGAGAAACGGCATCAGCCCTCGAAGGATTGTTGGGGCGGGATCTTTCGTGTCAAGCGGTGCAAGCGGGCGCACTGGCTCAATTGAGGCTGTTGGAGGCGGAAACGGAGGGTGGATTGGGACAGTTGGAACAACTTTGGGATGCTTGGGATGCGGGGGCCCACTCTCACCCGGAGGCGTTTGGGGAATCGTTGCAGCATTTGTTGCCGGATTTGAGCGATCGCTCGGAAATTGAGGTAGACTTGCTATCAAAACTGGTGTTAGCATCCGGTGATTGTTCGCTGCTGCCGTTTGTGAAGTTGAGCGAAACGGCGATTAAATCGGCGCGGGAAGCTTTGAAAAATCGGTGTCAAATTGTAGCTGACGTGCCTCCTGTTTTTGCTGCTTTGGATGGCACAAGATTGGCGCATTTGGGAACAAGTATTACAACTTTAATTGATGAACCGCATATCAATGCTGCGGCGGAAGCTGAACAAGAATTCTGGCACGAGCGCGAGTGGTTTGAAAAATTATTGAAATTGGAAAAAGGCTGTATAATAGTAGTAGGATATGCGCCGTCTGTGTTGATGGCGGTTTGTGAGGCGATCGCCAACGGGCAACTACAACCGGCTTTGGTAGTTGGAATGCCGATCGGCTTCAGTCATTCTCCGGTAGCGAAACGTCGCTTAGTGCGATCGGGAATTCCTTATATTACGACGGTGGGGACTTTTGGCGGCGGGTTGTTGGCGGCGGTTGCTTTGAATGCTTTGGTTGAGTCTTTGATAGAAAAGCCGAATTGTCACTGTCATCTGAAGTGAAAAGATGCAATTATCTGAAACTTTCCTGGACTCACCTGGCGCAAGATAAAAATGAATTATTAGGTACGTAGTTGCGCTTCAGCGCTCTTACTTATATATTGAAAGAGCGCTGAAGCGCAACTACATACCTTAGATTCGATCGCGATCGCAACTAGAATCGCAAAAAAACAAATTGAAGCCTTAAATCAAATCACCACTTGCCCAGAGCCCCCCAAACAGCACCCGAAATTACCCCCCAAATTGCTCCCAAACCAGCCCCGACGATCGCACCTACGACAGGCGCCAACTGCACCGGCACCCCACCGCTGAGAGCCGGAAACACCGCACATACGCCCGCCCCCAACACCGCACCTGCAAAAGTCGCCAAAAAACTGCCCCAAATCGCACCCAAAGCCGCACCCCGAATTCCCGAAGGCTGAAACGACACCGGCAGCTTCGGTGCAAACCCGCAAACACCCAAAAAACTCCCAGAAATTAAACCTCCGAGCGCACCCACACCCGCCGCCACAATTGCCACACCCAGCAACAAACCCCCAAACTCGATCGCCGGCCGCATCTGCCCGTTATATTGCTGCCAAACCACCAACCCAGCACCCAGCAAAACACCAGCCCAAGTCCCCAAAAACGTTCCCCAAACCGCCCCCAAAAAGCCTCCCCGCCGGCCCCACACCCTGCCCACCGGCTGCGCCAGAGGAGGCCCAAAACCTGCCCAAACACAGCCCCAGAGAGTCCCAACCCCCGCACCCGACAAAATCCCCTGCCCGATCGCCGGATTGTCACTAATCGCCCCAAACACCACACCGCTGATCGCAGCCAAAAAGAAAGCCCCCCAGAGAGTCCCCAGCAAAACTCCCCCCCACTTCCGCCAAATCTGGTTCGGCGATAAAGTGAAAATGCCCCACATCATCCCAAAAAAACTGCCCCAAATCGAACCAACAAAAATCGCCCCCAAAATCGCGCCGCCGCCCTCCGCGATCGCCGAAAAAATCCCCGCCACCGCCGCCAAACACAAAGTACCCCAAACACCACCCCAAGCAGCATCCTGAACAATCCGCTCAAACTTGGTAAGGGGAACCTGAGGCGCCGGAGTCCGACTCCGAGAAGGAATCGGTAGCATCGGCACTTGATAGTTGCCCAGTTGGCGCGGCAGCCCCGTCGAGGGCTGTTGCCGGCGCACTGCGGTCTCCCTTACGGGGGGCGGTGGTAACGGCTTTTTACGCTTGGTTGTGGCGGGCTGCAAGTGCAATCCGTTGCTGACTGCCTGCCGCGAAGGAAACGGATCTCGGCCTTTGAGGAGTTTTGCCCGATCGCACCAAGGGCACCGACTGAGATGATTTCCGTATTTGTGCTGGGAGTTTTTGCTGCAAGTAATTAGAGAATCTTCGGCTTCCCGAATCGCATTCACCCAAGTTTTTGCATCCGGGCGCGCCGACGGATTCCCGTGCCCTTCCTCAAAACAGCGGATAAACATCTGTCGCAGTCGGGGATGCAGCATCTCGAAAGGCGGCGCTGCGGGCATCGGGCGGTAGGGTATCCGCTTGGTACCGCTGGGGAAATGGCCCGATCGAATTCTGGCTTCCAGAGACGGCGGTTCCTCGCTACCGAGATACACTCCCGAAAACGGATGCGTACCTTCCATTAACAGTTGAAAAATTAATACCCCCAAACCGAACAAATCGTGCTCGGGAGCTCGATCGATATCGCGGAAAGTCTGGCCCTGCAATTCCGGCGGTGTAAACTCGGGTTTCCCCACGGGACACCGATAAACGTAACCTGTATAAGGATCGCGCACTTGAAACGAATCCGTATCTACCAGCGTTACTAAAGCCGTATCCGTGACAAGAATATTCGACTCGTTGACATCGCCGATGACGTAACCCCTGACGTGGAGGGCATTTACAGCCGAGGCGAGGTTTCTGGCGGTGCGGTGGAGGTAAAGATAATTAAATAGGGGTTTTTGTTCGCGCCTGGTTTTGGGAGTGTAGAAAGTGTGTACCGGCAGCACTTTCTTAACGCGCGGCATCACAAAACCGACGATTTTTTCGCGCCCGCCGACAGTATGCAGCAAATCGAGAGGCCAAGCAATTGAGGCGTGTCCCGGTTCCGCGATCGGTGCATCCGGCGGCATACTGAACATGACTGTGAGTTTGTCGCCGTCTTCGTCTGTCGGTTTGTGGTAGATTTTTGCTACCAGGGACGAGTCTTTGGCGATCGGATAGATGCGACCTTGACCGCCACTGGCGATCGCGCTGTTGGTGTCGATCGCAATCAGTTGTCCGCTAAATTGGCGTTGCAACTGCATAGAATTCCGTTAGGGGATAGAGGATTTGAAAGTCAACAGCACTCAATACATTTGACCTGTAAAACAACCATTATAAGGTTCGTAGTGAGGACTTCAGTCCTCTCTCACTGGATGCGGACTGAAGTCCTCACTACTAACCAATTTTATTGTGGTTGTTTGTGGGATGGGCATCCTGCCCCTCCTGGAAAACTCAGCAACAGATAAGATGCCTGTTCCACGATAGTTCAATTTTGCAATTGTGCTTAGAGTCGATCGGGCTCTATTCCCATGTCTCGGAGTCTTAATTCTAAGGCTTGCGATCGCGATCGCTCTTGTTCCAGCAGCATTTCTGCCTGTTCGGCCCGCGCCTCGGCTTGCTGTCGCAGTCGATCGAGTTCCACAAAACTCATAAACGGTTCTTGGTTGGCTCCGAACATTTCGAGTCCTGTTTCTGATAATTGAAACCGCACTCCCAATCTCGGACTGATCCAACCGTCCATTTGTTCCATTTGTTCGATCTGTTCTAATTTTTCTTCAACTCTTTGCCATCCTATCAGTTCCAATTTTTCTAGATCGTACAAATAGTATTCTTCCACACCATAGCGTTCGTAAAAATGAAATTTTTGAATCATCGGAGTAAGACGATTTCCCGGCGACCAAATTTCAAAGGCGACTTGCGGTGCAATATTACCTTCGTTCCACTGTTGGTAAGAACCTCGATATCCTTTTGGTGTGCCAAAAACTGCCATCACATCTGGTACTTGGCATAGTTTATTATTTCCTTCCACCGGATACCACAGCAAGTCACCCGCTACAAAAACATTCGGGTCATTTGCAAACAGCAATTCTAAGTTTTCTTTAATCCAAACGATTAATCGAAACTGATCTGTATTGTTTGACATCGGTTCGCCGTTATCGTCGGGGTAGATGACATTTGATTTTTCGGGAGATTGCAGTTGTGTAACCATTGCTGTTTTCCCTAATTTTTTCAGGAGTTAATTTTAGTTTACCGATAAAATTGGGCCTGAAGCCTCGCCCTAAACGGAGGAAATCAAACAAAATGATTCATTGCTCCAATCCTGTTCTATCGACGAAAGAGGTAGCTGTCAACTGTCAACTGTCAACTGTCAACTGTCAACTGTCAACTGTCAACTGATGAACCGCCTATTTCCTCTTCCAGTTCGTCAACTGCGGTTTTGATAAAGTTATCCACCAACCAGTCGCGGGTGCGCGAGAAATTGCTCTCCAATTCCAGGTAATGACTGCCTAATTTTGCCTTAAAGTCTTTGGGGAAAATCTCTTGGGCGGCTAACAGATTTTTCCAGCGGGTTAACTGGCTGCTGTTGCGATCGGGAAAGCGGTTGTACAAATAGTCGATCGCGATCGCCTCTAGAATGTCCGCACCCAAGATTTCCCGGCGTTTTAGCTCGTTTAAGAGCGTACTTTTCGACTGCTGAGTTAGATCGAAGTGTTCGCCGATCGTTGGTTCGATCGACTGCTGGATCAGCCAGTTACCCGCACGCAAAAAATCGCGATCGAATTCCAAGTAAATCGCCCCCGACAAAGCCTCAAAAATCTGGGCTAAAAATCTATTGTACTCGCTTGGTTTTGTTGCTTTCCCGCTGGCGGCTCCCCGACAGAGTTCGTTCAATTTCAGATTTTCGGCAAATTCCGAGAGTTTTTGACTGTCTGCTAAACGAGCTTTTAAGGCTGAAATCGCATCGCAGTCGAGTTCGGGATATTCGCGGTACAGGTAATCGGTAACAACAGCACCGAAAATCGCTCCGCCTAAGAGTGAAAGCCGTTTTTGCTTCACATCTTCCCCAGCCGGAGACTCCTCCTGGCGATCGCAGCGGCTGCTCAAGGCCGTTTCCAGCAGTTCGGTTTGCCCAAAGTCGTCCAGGCCGATCGCTACTTTGACTGCTTCAATATCTACCTGTTTATTTTTGATCTGCTCTAATTCTTCTTCACATTTTGCCCACCTTTCTAACCAATCACCGCCAGCATTTTCCACATACAAATCAACAAAATCAACCCCGTGGTGCATCCAATCATCCTGCATTTTTCGGGCAGCTTCTAGTTCTTCAAAGACTTTTTGTAAATTGCTTTCAACGGTGCTTGTACCTTTTACTGTCATAGTATTGATTTTGATGTAATTTGATTTTATTTCCAACAATTTCAGCGCACTTCAATCTAATCTCAATTCAATTTATACCCAGTTGCTAGTTATTTTACCTGAAAGAATTGGTTTAAAGCTGGAACCCCGATCGGGAGGAATTAAGATCAGACTATTCATTACTCCAATCCTCTTCCTTATGATTGTCAAATGCCCTCAAGCGGTCAACTGTCAATTGTCAACTGAATGAATAGATTGATTGTTTCGGTAAATTTTCCCATTTCTCAGCCAAGAATTCCGGAGAACCTCTATCTTTCACAGGCAGCCATCGGGCCGTGCACCTTACGGCTATTGATTGCTGCGGTAAATCTTCCCGTTGCTGGGCCAGGAATTACGCAGAACCTCTATCTTTTGTAGGGTGCGAATTACACACCTTACCGCTATTGATTGCTGCCCTGAATCTTCTCGTTGTTTAGCATTCGTATCAATTACCTATTACCAGAAAGAATTGGTTGAAAGCCCCAATGCCGATCGGGATAAATTAAAATCAGACTATTCATTACTCCAATCCTCGGACTTAAGGGTAGAGTTCCCTCTCAAACTGTCAACTGTCAACTGTCAACTGTCAACTGTTGAACGCACTTTGCCATATCCCCCCGGGAAACAGAGAATGGGAGGAAAAACCTTGGCGTAGCCTTCGGGCCCAAGGGAAGCGGGCTGATGATTAAGTTGGTGGCATTGTCTAAAATTCTGCAATATGCGAGTTATTCAAAATTTCTTGTTCACCGAATTTTGAGCAGTCGAACTATTCTCAGCAGCAGATCGGGTGAATTTATGGGAATTTAAGGTAACGACCTGCGGGCAAATTATCACTATTATATAATGCAATGTTAACTAACTGGTTCAGGAAATTTGCATCTTTTGTATCATAACTTAAAAATAGTCCTCTGTCAATCCCCCAGCCTTGAAGAGTTTGTTGCCATTTTTGATATTTTTGTTCCGAAAACTCATCAGAAAGAGTAGTGACTTGAATGCAGAGGGGCTGCTGTTGGCGGTTGCTGACGATCGAATCGGTAGCCATAGAAAGATCTGCTACATAGCGATACAAAACACTGCCTTGACGTTCGACTATCCGGGCGGCGATCGCACGAATGACGCCATCGTCAGCCGGATCGAATTTACCCGCCTTGAGTTTTTGTTTCCAGATGTAAAATTTGCGATCGTTTTCACTCAGCCATTTAGGAAATAAATAACTATACCAATACCTTTCACCCGGAGTCATTAACTCAAACGCCGCTTGTCGTTCTCCTTCCGAGGGTAGAGATTGAACCGCCAGCCAAACCTGAGAATCTCGCATAAGCTGTAGCAAAAAAGCCAGCACAAATTTCTTAGCAGTTAGCGAACCGGGTTTAACATCTTTCACCCAGCGATTGATTTCATCCAATCTTCTCGCTAAACTCGGATCTATGAGATCTGCTTCGCTAATTAGGGAGTTGAGCTTATCCTTAATCTCTTGTGCTTGCAAGTGACGACCTACTCTACAGATTAAACCAGAATTGTTGACACCTCGATTTTATTATAGAACCGCACCAAATTTTCGCCACTCATTAAACATCTCGAACAATTGTTGTGGGGCAGGTATCGTGCAAGCCCTTGACTTTATTTGAGGAGATGTCTATTTCATAGTTGTTGCCGATTCCCGCAGGCGCTGGTATAATAAAACAAAATAAACACTCATCAACGGTGCCACTAAAAATCCCAGTACATTAGCCGTAAGCTTAGATGCTAAAGATTTCGCCGTCGGATCGATTAATAGGGAAATCAATATTGTTGGTACAATAACTACAAAAAATATCAGAAAAGTCGATCGAAATATCAACCACCAGCGCCCTTTGGTTAATTCCCAACTGCTGCTAAGACTGTCAAGCGCCGAAGAGTTATCAATGACGGTAGCGTAAAGTGGAAATATTAAGCGATATGATACATACAATCCGGGAATGATTAGTGCAATGAAGCCTGCAAAAATTAGCACAAAAGATATAATATAAACCAAAATAAGTGGCAGCAATCTCCTGTTTGCTTGATGGAAAGCCTCACTCACAGTTACTTGATTTCCTGTCAAACTTCGGTAAGTGTAGAAAATAAGAGATCCCGACAAGAAAGGAATTGCCACGAACCAGTAGATAATATTCAAAGGAATAGCTGCCGAACCCAGACCAACACTATTGAGTACAGCAAATATTAAACTGGGAGAGTTGATAGTCAACTGGGGAGCGTATATAGCTCCCGCAGCGGCAAATGTTTCTCGCAACAAGCTAGTTGCACTAATTCGTTGAGCTGTCATAATTTTTGAGCCGGATTTTTTAAGGGGATTTAAACAGATTGGACATTCCTTGAAAAACTTGCTAACAATAATGTTAAGTCATCATCGGTGCGATCGCACACGCGGGGCGATCGCAAAAACGACTCTAATTGCTCTTTTGCATCCGCATCTTCCTTCGCCGTGCCCGAAAACCGAAACAAAGGTGCAAAAAACGGCCCGTGGGGCGTACCTTCCGGGATTTTGAGAGCGAGCATTTGCAAGCCGTCGGAAAACACAGCCAAGTGACGCAGTTGTTGCCGCATTACCTGAAATTGTGCTGTTTCGATCGCATTTGGCGAAATCAAAAATATGGTTTCATTGATGTATTCGCCGCAGGGAGGTATCGTAAGGGCGATCGCATTTCCCGCACTATCACCCGCCACCGCCGCACCATCGCCAATCTGAGCAACAGCGATCAATTCCGGCGTAGCCACAACCGCAATTAAAGTGCAAGCTAAATCCCTCGCCGCCACTTCCCGGGTTGCGGCTTCCGCTTCCACAGCCGCCCGCGCAACTTGCAGGGATGCGGTAAAAAATACCTGCCATTCCTCGTCACTTTCAGGCTGCAAATCCTGTTGGCAAATCGTTTCCACAACCGCTTCCACAGCAATTTTTGCCCCCACTTCAGCCAGTGCAGCCGAACCCGCGCCGTCAGCTACCGCTGCTACCAAAACACCGTTAGACAAGACGCGCCAACAGTGGGCATCTTGACAGGGTTGCGATCGTTTTTCGTGGCTCGTACCAGTCACCGATGCGGCTACAACTTGCCAATTAAATAATGAATTATCCATTAATAACTCTTGTATTCAAAACTTAGTAAATTCAAAACTATGGAAATTGATTGGGAGCATCTCATTGTTGTAAAAAGCATTTTTATGTAGTGCTGTCCCCGCTCGCTTCTATAGCCAAGCGAGCCGGGACAGCACTTTTAAAGCAAAATTGAGATTCTCCCAATTCATTGTAAGCACTTCGCACCTTACCAATGATTAATGCCAACTGCCAACTGTCAACTGTCAACTGTCAACTGTCAACTGACTAAACAGTTCCCCATCCGGGCGGCGGTAATGCGACTTGTTCGTCAATTTTTGAGTGAGAAACTCTCTGCATACTAGCCGACAGCCAAATGAACATCTCTCGAAAGTCTAATCCTTTCAATTTTACAGGAGTGCGCTCAACAATTTCCGCGAGACGGGAGATATTCGCACCTTCCACACCGACTGCAAAAAAAGCCACGCGCTTGTTAGTTTCTTCCTCTTTAATCCGCTGTGCTGCGATTTCCACAACATCGTCCGATTCGCCTTGAGGTTCGCCGTCGGTAATCATAAATACCCACGGGCGGTAATAGGTAATGCCGTTGTTGCGGTATTCGGATTTGCGGGCGGCGATGGTGTCTAGTGCTAGCTGAATGCCGGCGCCCATGTGGGTTTGTCCTTGGGCTGTCAGCAGCGGTGTCTCGAACTGATCGGCGGTCACGAAGTCTTGCACGACTTTGATATTATTGTCAAAGGAAATAATTGCGACTTCGACTCGCTTTTTAGCTAGTTCATCTTTAATTAAGTCATTCCTAAAAACTTCCAGCCCCTCATTCAAAGCGTCTATGGGTGCGCCTTGCATGGAGCCGGAGGTGTCCAGCAGGAGGACGCAGGGACACCGTGGCTCTGGGTTTTCGGCAAATTCTACGGCTTCGTCTAGTCTCATGGTTCAGGATTGACCTTGGAGTGGCTCGGTTTTTAGCATTGTCACTTTACTGTATCAAGTCAGTAACATATTTAAGTGCAACTTGCTAGGGCGATCGCATTTTACCATTTACGCGAAACACAAGTATAAAATATCAGTGCCAAACATCAGAAGGGCGATTCACGCTCCCGATAGCTTCGCTTCACGATCTTTTGTTCGTCCCCGCTCATGCGCCTCGATCTGCGGTCAAAAAACAAATTCATTCCTGTATGTGGTAATATAGAGTAATAGTATTTATGCAAAACAAGGGTAAATCTTATGATTGAACAAGTCACACAAAAACTGACCTTCGATCAATTCCTTGTAGAATGTCCCGAAGAGGGAATTTATGAACTGGTAAATGGAGAAATTGTCGAAATAATTTCAACTCGAAATCATATTGATGTTGCTGACTGCATCTTTTACTCTTTTCACGCTCAAATCAAAAATCTGAGCTTAAATTATGTAGTAAAAAGCAAAACAGCAATCAGAACCGTCAATAAAGCTGGAATAGAACAAGGGCGGAGACCCGATGTCAGTGTGATCGATCGCGATTCGTGGTATTGCGATCGTTCTGCCTATGCTGCTATGCGGGAACCAATTCAGTTAGCGGTGGAGGTAACATCAATGAATTGGAATGTCGATTATATTCACAAATTTGACGAGTATCAGCGTCTCGGAATTTCCGAATATTGGGTTGTGGATTATTTGGGAATTGCCAGCTCAAAATTCATCGGAAAGCCGAAAACTCCAACTGTATTTGTCCACCTTTTGGATGCAGAAGGCAACTATCAAACAACTGCGTTTAAGGGCAGCGATCGAATTGTGTCTCGGACTTTTCCCGAATTAACGCTGACAGCCGAACAGGTGATGAATGTTTAAATTAGGTTAATGGAGCTAACTGGGTTATTATATATGAAAAATCACTAAAAACATGAAATCTATTTCCGAACAAAAAGCTGTTAGTCCTTGGAATTACAAACCCTGGTGGTGTCAGCCTTGGTCGATTCTTTTGACAGGGACAAGTCTAATTTCTGGTAGTTGGTTTTTGCTAAAAACTGTTTGGATAACTGTTTTAGTCGCGATTCCTTTATTGGCTTGGATGGGATTTTTCTTGTTGGTTTGGCCGAGGTTGATGCTGTCTAGCGGTGCTTTGGATTCTCATTCAGATTAGGTTTTGGGCGGTACGCAGTTTGTATGGTGTGCCATAAGTATCGTAGGTTTATAGCCGAGTCTAGATCCCCCTAAATCCCCCTTAAAAAGGGGGACTTTGAGCATTTCCTATCTACCCTTTAAGAAGAGAGACTTTGAGCATTTCTTGTCCCCTCCTTAAGAAGGGGGGCTAGGGGGGATCTGTGGTCTAAGGATCGAACCGTGTTTCTCACCCTACAATAACTCTACGCTTGCGGGTAATAGTCTTGAATTGCTTTCACTTCCATCGGATGCGATTTGAGCGATCGAATTCCCGATGCTGTCGCCTTAGCGCCGGCTATTGTGGTAATAATCGGGATTTTGTAAGTCAAAGCTGTGCGGCGGATAAAGATGCCGTCGGCGCGGGATTCTTCGCCGGAAGGTGTGGTAATAATTAGTTGGATTTTCTCATTCTTGATGGAATCCAACAAATTTGGCCGCCCTTCGTGCAGCTTCAATTCCAAATCTACCTCTAAACCTTGCTCTCGCAAAACTTTGCGCGTACCGTGGGTTGCGACTATTTTGAAACCCAATTCCAAGAATTCCTTGATTACTGGTACTACTGCTAGTTTATCGCGATCGCGCATCGAAACCAGCACAACTCCCGACTGCGGCATTACTTGGCCGGCGCCGAGTTGAGCTTTGGCGAAGGCTTTGCCGAAATCTGTGTCAATTCCCATGACTTCGCCAGTCGATCGCATTTCCGGCCCTAACAATGTATCAGTTCCTGGGAATTTAGCAAACGGTAGCACGGCTTCTTTCACGGAAACGTGAATTGGTACAATCTCTTTAGTAAAACCTAAAGCTTCCAGAGTTTTGCCAGACATGACTCGCGATGCCATTTTGGCTAGGGGAACTCCGATTGCTTTGGATACAAAAGGTACTGTACGAGAAGCGCGCGGGTTAGCTTCCAAAATGAAAACTTGTTCGCCTTGTACCGCAAATTGAATGTTCATCAACCCGATGACTTTCAAGGCTTTTGCTAGTTCCACTGTCTGGCGGCGGATTGTGACTAAGGCTGCGTCGGAAAGCGTTTGGTAAGGGATGGAACAAGCCGAGTCGCCGGAGTGGATGCCCGCTTCTTCGATGTGTTCCATAATACCACCGATGGTGACATTGCCAGTCGCATCGGCGATCGCATCTACATCAACCTCGATCGCATTTTCCAAGAATTTATCAATTAAAATTGGATGATCCGGTTCTACCAACACCGCATAAGTCATGTAACGTTCCAATTCCGCATCGGAATAAACAATTTCCATTGCTCGTCCGCCTAACACGTAACTGGGGCGCACTACGACTGGATAACCGATACGTTGAGCGACAATCAAAGCATCCTGAAAACTACGGGCTAAACCGTTAGCAGCTTGCTGAATATCCAATTCCCGCAGAATCTTTTCAAATCTTTCCCTGTCTTCTGCCGCATCAATAGAATCCGGGGAAGTTCCCCAGATTTTTGTTTGTACGTCGGGGTGATTTTCGAGAGCTTTTTGCAAAGGAAGCGCCAATTTCAGCGGCGTTTGTCCGCCAAATTGAATGATTACTCCCTCGGGATTTTCCGCCTCGATGATGTTGAGAACATCTTCTTTGGTTAGCGGTTCAAAATAAAGGCGATCGCTCGTATCGTAATCTGTAGAAACCGTCTCCGGGTTCGAGTTGACCATAATTGTCTCAAACCCGTCTTCCCCGAGGGAATAGGAAGCGTGACAGCAACAATAATCAAACTCAATCCCCTGTCCGATCCGGTTCGGCCCGCCACCTAAAATCATGACTTTGCGCTTGGTAGAAGGCAAAACTTCCGACTCCGGCGCCAGACTGTGGCCGACAGGCGAAATCTTCTTTTCTTCATCGCCCAATTCCCAAATTGCTGCTCCCGCTTCGTAGGTGGAATAGTAATATGGTGTAAAGGCTTCAAATTCAGCGGCACAGGTATCAACTGTTTTGTAAATCGGTACTACGCCCAATTCTTTGCGGTAGGCGCGGACTTCATCTTCCGATGTTTTTGTAGCGTAAGCAATTTGGCGATCGCTAAATCCCAACTGCTTTATTTCAAACATTGTGTCTTTTGTCAACTGTTTGAGCGCAGTTCGTTTCAAAAACTTCTCCGCTTCCAGCAATTCCTGCATTTTATCCAAAAACCAGGGGTCAATTGCTGTGAGTTCAAAGATGTCTTCCACGGACATTCCCATCATCATCGCGTGACGGACTGTAAAAATGCGATCGGGATTTGGCGTTCGTAAACCGGCGCGAATTTGTTCCAAACTCGGCAACTTTTCCGGTTTGTCGCACCCGAAACCTGCGCGGCCAGTTTCCAATCCCCGCAGTGCTTTTTGGAAAGATTCGTTGAAGCTGCGCCCGATCGCCATTACCTCTCCTACTGACTTCATTTGCGTTGTCAGAGTCGGTTCGGAACCCGGGAACTTTTCAAAGGCAAATCGGGGAATCTTCGTTACTACGTAGTCAATTGTCGGTTCAAAAGACGCCGGAGTTTTCTTGGTAATATCGTTGGAAATTTCGTCTAGGGTGTAACCTACTGCTAATTTTGCCGCCATTTTGGCGATCGGGAAACCTGTTGCTTTCGAGGCCAAGGCGGAGGAACGAGAAACCCGGGGATTCATTTCAATTACAATAAAATCGCCGTTGACTGGATTCACTGCAAATTGAATGTTAGAACCGCCTGTTTCTACTCCAATTTCGCGGATAATTTTCACCGAAGCATCCCGCAGGCGCTGATATTCTTTGTCTGTCAGAGTTTGGGCCGGCGCGACGGTAATCGAATCGCCGGTGTGAATTCCCATCGGGTCGATATTTTCGATCGAACAAATAATCACTACATTATCTGCCAAATCCCGCATCACTTCGAGTTCGTACTCTTTCCAACCGATCAAAGATTGTTCGATCAAAATTTGCGATACGGGACTCGCATCAACGCCGCCTTGGGCCATTTCTTCAAACTCTTCTTGATTGTAAGAAATGCCACCTCCCGTGCCGCCCATTGTAAAAGCCGGACGGATAATTAACGGATAAGTACCAATTTGGTGGCCGATTGCTTTGGCTTCGTCGAGATTGTTAGCAATTCCCGAAGGACAAACTGCCACACCAATTCGTGCCATCGCTTCCTTAAATAACAGCCTGTCTTCTGCCATTTCAATGGCTGGCAATTTAGCGCCAATTAACTCTACATCGTATTTTTCCAAAACACCATTTTTAGCAACGGCAACTGCTAAATTGAGTGCTGTTTGACCTCCCATAGTCGGTAAAATTGCTTGAGGTCTTTCTTTAGCGATGATTTGTTCGAGGATGGCCGGCGTTAGAGGTTCGATATAAATGCGATCGGCAGTTTCCGGATCGGTCATAATCGTTGCAGGGTTGGAATTCACCAGCACTACTTCATAACCTTCTTCTCGCAAAGCTTTGCAAGCTTGTGTCCCCGAATAGTCGAACTCGCACGCTTGGCCGATAACAATTGGGCCGGAACCAATCAGGAGAATCTTTTTTAAGTCTTGGCGGCGGGGCATAGGTTCGTAATTGGTAATTGGACAGGATTGATGATAAATTTGATATTTTGCATCATTTTTAGAAACAGGCTCTCTGAGCTGTTCCACCAAAAGCTTACTCAAAACAGTGCAAGTTTTGTTGTTAATTTGAAATTGTGCACCATTATCAGCAGTTTACAAGCGGAACCTCGAAACTCCGGCTGACAGACACCGCCAGCTAACGAGAAATATTGATGGGGAAAGGCTGCAGTCGATCGCTAAATCCAGACTATTTTAAATGTTGCGGTCAAATCGTGCTGTAATATACACAATCTTGGTCTGGCGCGCGATCGTGGTAGGGACACGGCACTACCCAAGGAGTGTCAACTTAACGTCAAACCCGCAGTCCGATAGTCCGGCAGGGGCTGAAACCCCTGCATCAAAGCGAAAGTCCTCTCAAAGAGGACTCAAGAACTCATTAGTCCTTTTTGAGAGGACTGTCTTCTATTAGCCAGGGACTTGAGTCCCTGGCGGGCTGGCGGGTGGGCGGCAGGAATCTGGCGGGCTAACGGCTTAAGTTGATACCAATGGGTACTACCGTCTCCTGACTGTGGGAAACGGGTAAAATCCACCGGATGGGATGATGAAATTGCCCTCTAAACCGGCCAAGGATGTGACAATCGTACATCCAGCCGTGCAGGGGCGGTAGATGGAGGGAGGACACCGCACCCTGCCGTTTCCCTACCCGCAAACATCGATCGCCCGCTAAGGATGTGACAATCTTAGTTAGTACCAATCTCTCCCCCTCTCCCCCTCTCCCCCTCTCCAACCTACTAAATGAGGGAATGTGCCGAGTATCAGGTAGAATGTGAAATCGTTCTAAAAGCTTAAAATCAAAAATCTAAAATACACATATGCCCAGAACACCCAGCGAATATTCCGTGCACCTGCTGCTTGATGGCGGCCACCGCGAAGAAATCCGTTTTGCAACTCTGCCGGATTTTCAACAGTGGTATAAAACCCTGGTTCCCAAACAAGATTCGTCAGAATTTGTCAATGTTCCGATCAAAAATATTCAAGGAGAATACATGGTAGTTCGCCCTTCCAGTATTCTCGCAATTCGCGTAGAACCGCTGTTTAGTTCTAGTATCGAACGATACGATGAATGATCGACTAGGAAAGTTATCAATTGATTAGGGAAATTTAGAAATTGAGCAAGATTTTTCGCTATCAGCTATTGGCGATCGCCTGTTGTGTTTTGGCGATCGCATTTTCTGTTCCGGCGATCGCCATTCCGGCGCTGCAACAAATTAGTGTAAGTCAATTACCAGCGAGTGAATTGGAGTCGATCGCCTTTGACGCTCAAATCTGGGGCGAAAATGGCAAAGCTGGGGATAAACAATTGCTGTTAAAGTCGATCGACTACAGCCTCGGTTATCTTAACTCCCAGGCCGCGAAGAGTGCTTACAGTCGCTATCGGGTTTCAGGTATTACGCGCGATCGAGTTCGGCGATCGCTCGCTCGATTCCGCGAATTAGTTGTCAGTTCTACAACTCCAACACAACTCCAGGAATCAGTCAAGCGGGAGTTTGTGTTTTATAAGTCGATCGGCAAAGACAACAAAGGAACAGTAGCATTTACCGGTTATTTCGAGCCGACTTACCAAGCTTCTCGCACGCCTAATTCCGAATACCGTTATCCCCTGTACAAGGCACCACCAAACCTCGGTTCTTGGCGCCAACCTCACCCAACTAGATTGGAATTGGAAGGTGCGGATGCTTTGCAGGGAAGCAAAGGATTGCTGCGGGGATTGGAATTAGTCTGGTTGCGCGATCGATTCCAAGCATTTCTCGTCCACGTCCAAGGTTCGGCGAAGTTGCAGTTAACAGACGGTGGCGTGATGACAGTGGGTTTCGCGGGGAAAACCAGTCACAGTTATACAGGTGTCGGGCGAGAATTAGTTAAGGATGGCAAGTTTACTTTAGAGCAGCTAACATTGCCGAAACTCAACGAATATTTTACCAATTTTCCGGCAGACATGGACAAGTATTTGCCGAAGAATCAAAGCTTTGTCTTCTTCCAGAATACTAACGGAGCACCTGCTACTGGCAGCATTGGAGTGCCAGTAACTGCCGAAAGGTCGATCGCCACCGACAAAGTGTTAATGCCTCCAGGCGCGCTAGCATTAATTAGCACGAAACTTCCCTATCCCAATGCGGCGGGGAAACTCGAACAAAATGCCGTGAATCGGTTTGTGTTGGATCAAGATACGGGTGGTGCGATTAAAGGTGCGGGGAGAGTTGACGTATTTATGGGCACGGGAAACATGGCGGGCGATCGGGCTGGTTATATCAACTCAACTGGAGAACTTTATTATCCGCTATTAAAGTAGCAACAAACCAGTTTTTCGGGTAAAAGGTACGTAGTTGCGCTTTAGCGCTCTTTCTTATATATGTAAAGAGCGCTAAAGCGCAACAACATACCTAAAGATTCATAGGATTTATACAGAATTCAAGTAAAAATAAAGCAGTATTTCTGGTATCAAACTAAAAAAGGTACGTAGTTGCGCTTCAGCGCTCTTTATTATATATATGTAAGAGTGCCCAAGCGCAACAACATACCTAACCCGACAAATGCTAAACAAAATTTGGCAATTCCTCAAACAACTAATCCAGCGCTTATTGGGAAACACACCCCCACCTGCGCCACCGCCACAGCCCCGCCCCACCCTAACAGACGCGGAATACGAGTCGAAATTCATGGAAATCCTGGAAGGGGTGAATGCCGGCTGGAGTCGAGGGGATGTCGCGGGATTCTTAATCGCAAAACGCCTGAAAGATGGTGAATTGGCGGCTTGGTTGCGACGGTTTGGAAGTCGATTGTTTGAGGAGTTTGAGGAGGAGGGCGAGCACGGGGGCATCGCCCCTACGGATGCGGTGGAATCGCTTCAGGAATTGGCGCGCAGGCTGGAATTGTTGGGTAGAATTCGCAGCGGTGAATTGTCGGAGGTGGCGGGGGATATTGGGCGGGAGATTTTGACACGATTTCCGCTGCCGGTGGTTGAGGATGATGCTGGTGGGTATGGGAATGTGATTGAGGCGGTGTTTGTTGGGGATGGTTTGGGTATTTCTGGGGATGCGAATCGCGGAGGTGGAGAGGATGAATAGGATTTATATAGCAGGCTAAGAATTTAATAGACTCAGAGCGATCGCCATGATATTCTTAGCAATTAAGCGCCGCATCCGTCGCTAATTTTCACACACTCAAATAAGACGAAAGAGGACTGAAGTCCTCACTACAAACTTAAATCGTAATGGCACAAGTAATCGGCATTGACTTAGGTGGCACCGCAATTAAACTCGGCAGATTCAGCGAAGACGGCATTTGTCACCAATCCTTAACAGTCCCAACGCCTCAACCCGCTACTCCAGAAGCCGTTTTAGCCGCCATCACCGATGCTATTTTACAACTTCAAACTCCCCCCCTTAAGAAGGGGGTTGAACTTCAAACTCCCCCCCTTCTTAAGGGGGGGCTGGGGGGGGATCGAATATGTGCGATCGGCATTGGCACACCAGGCCCAGCAGACGCAGCCGGCAGAATAGCCCGAGTCGCAATCAACCTCAAAAACTGGCACAACGTCCCCCTAGCTGACTGGTTGGAAGCTAAAACCGGACTCCCCACAATATTAGCAAATGATGCCGATTGTGCCGGATTGGGAGAAGCTTGGTTGGGCGCCGGAAAAAACTTTAAAAACCTAATTTTACTAACATTAGGAACAGGAGTCGGCGGTGCAGTTATCCTAGATGGCAAACTATTTACAGGTCATTTAGGTGCTGCCGCAGAATTAGGATTAATTTCGATAAATCCCGACGGCCCCGAGTGTAATAGTGGCAATCAGGGTTCTTTAGAACAGTACATTTCCGTGCTAGCAATTCGCCGCGATACTGGTTTGGAACCCTTAGAATTAGCCAATTTAGCTAAGTCTGGAGATGCTAAAGCTTTAGAATTTTGGAGAAATTACGGTCGCTATCTCGGTATCGGTTTAGCAAGTATTATTTATATTTTAACACCAGAAGCTATTATTCTCGGTGGCGGAATTAGTGCAGGTGCCGAGTTTTTCTTGCCAGCAGTTCGAGCCGAAATAGAGCGGCGCGTGCTGCCGAGTTCTCGCGAAGGTTTGCAATTATTGGTTGCTCAATTGGGCAATCAAGCAGGCATGGTAGGCGCAGCAAAATTAGCTTGGCAAATCAGTTTGTAGTGCGTCCTGGCGTCCGCAGTTTCAGAGCGGACGCCAGGACGCACTACAAACCATTTTTATTATGGTCATGGATAGCACATGATATCACTAACGACTAATGACTTCTTTATGGCAGAGAGTGCCCAGTTATATTTTTAATATATTCCTGAATTTTTAGATAAGTGTCCGAGTTGCTTTCGCGCATGATAATAATATTAGTACCGCTGTCAGGCAGGCAAAAGCTGATTAACCGACCGTTCTGTTCGCAACCAAAAGAGCTGATTCGACTCAGATCGATCGCAAATTCTTTGCGCTCGTAATTAATTTTAATCCAGGAACCTTTAGAATTGCGATCGATCGTTCTTTTGAGGTAATCGAGAATTTGCTTGTAAGCCTCATAATTTCCTTGGGGATTGAGGATAATCGGCAGACTGCTATTCGGCAGCCAAAAAGTAATACGCTTGTTATCCGGTTCGCTAGAAAAAGCACTAATAGTGTCAAGGTCAATTATGTATGTATTTTTCTCATAAGTAATTTTACTCCAGTAAGCCACAACACAAAACCTCCTCAAACCTGCGTTTTCTGGTATTTTAGGATAGTTTGACAACTCATACAATTTTAGATTTGAGATTTTAGACTTCGGCTAGGGCGATCGCCCTTACGATTTTAGACTGAGAATGACAGATGACTGTGATGGTTAGGATATTGCCTACAGTTGTATTGTTTTGTGAGATTGGTATCACCATTGAAATCCCAGCTAAAAAGTTAAGTAAAAAGATCCGCAATTTTTACCTTCTGCCTTCTCCCTTCTGGCTTCGGGTACTACCCCCCAACCCATGTAAGCTAGGGTCGGGAGGTAAGGTTTTTCAGTCGTTGAGAAGGCTCCCCGATATCATGTCTAGTAAGTGCAACCCGAATCAAATCCTATTGTTGGGTTGGGCGAGTTTTCTACAGAGATTGTCTGCCGGATTTGAATATTGTTTGCTCTGGCCCGCCCTACAGACATCCAATATATCAAAACTATCGATCGCACATGAGATGAGATCAGGCTCCTGCAAGTTTCCCTGCTACTAAGTCGCGAGCCTCTGCTTCTAAAACATCCTGCTTTCCCTGAGAGCTCGCTGCTTGGATAAACCCCTGAAACAAAGGGTGTGGGGCGCTAGGCCTAGATTGGAATTCGGGGTGAAATTGACTGGCGATGAAAAAGGGATGGTTGGGCAATTCGATCATTTCTACGAGTCGGCCGTCGGGAGATGTGCCGGATACTACATAGCCTGATTCTAAGAAAAGATTGCGGTAGGCATTGTTGAACTCGTATCGGTGGCGGTGCCGCTCGTAAATCACTTCTTTTTGATACAGTTTGAAAGCGAGGGTGTCCGGGTTTACGCGGCACGGATACAAACCCAGTCGCATCGTACCGCCCAAATCGATTACATCTTGCTGTTCTGGCAATAAATTAATTACTGCATTTGCTGTATCCGGGTTGAATTCAGCGCTGTTGGCATCCTCTAGCTGGGCGGTGTTGCGCGCCCATTCGATGACAGCACACTGCATCCCCAAACACAATCCCAAAAATGGTATTTTATGGTGTTTGGCATATTGAATCGCAGCTATTTTGCCGTCAACTCCCCGAATCCCAAAACCTCCGGGCACAACAATGCCGTTGATATTTTGGAGATAGTTTTCGATGTTTCCCGATTCTAAATCTTCTGAGTTAATCCAGTGCAAATTTAGGTCGCAGCCGATCGAGATTGCGGCGTGCCGCAAAGCTTCCACCACCGAAAGATAAGCATCATTCAACCGCACGTATTTGCCAACCAAAGCAATCTCAATCTTGTGGCTGGGGCTATACAGCCGTTTGACTAAGGTTTGCCACTGAGTCAAATCGGGTGGCCGCTGTTCGAGTTGCAGCAAATTGATGGTTTGTTCCGCCAAACCTTCCTGTTCCATCATCAGCGGTACTTCGTAGATACTTTTGGCATCTTGAGCTGTGATGACGCATTCTTCGGGTACGTTGCAGAATTCTGACAATTTTTGTTTGAGGCCCAGAGGTAAAGGTCGATCGCACCTACAGACTAAAATATCTGGTTGAATGCCGATCGACCGCAACTCCTTAACCGAGTGCTGAGTCGGTTTAGTCTTCATCTCCCCAGCCGACGGAATCCAAGGTATCAGCGTCACGTGCATATACACAACATTTTGCCGTCCGACAGCCTTGCGAAACTGGCGAATGGCTTCCAAAAACGGCAAAGATTCAATATCTCCCACGGTGCCGCCAATTTCCGTAATCACCACATCAGGATTAGTATTTTTTGCTACCCGAAAAATGCGCTCTTTAATCTCATTAGTGATGTGGGGAATCACCTGCACCGTGCTCCCTTGATACTCGCCGCGGCGTTCCTTATTAATCACGGCTTGATAAATCGAACCCGTGGTGACGCTGTTGAGGCGAGACATGGAAGTATCGGTAAAACGCTCGTAGTGCCCCAAATCCAGGTCAGTTTCCGCACCGTCTTCGGTGACGAATACTTCTCCGTGTTGAAACGGGCTGAGAGTACCGGGGTCAACGTTAATATAGGGGTCTAGCTTCAAAATCGAGACAGAGTAGTCCCGGGATTTCAATAAGCGACCTAGAGAAGAAGCGACAATTCCCTTGCCGATACTGGAAACCACGCCGCCGGTCACAAACACAAATTTGGTCATAAATTTTTGACTTTAGATCTTTCTAGTTAAGAAGGTAACACTCAAATCTAAGAGCTAAAATCCAAAATTGTCCAGCAGGGTTTGAGCATTTCCCAAATACGGGTGCGGATACGATGAGTCACCCATTAGCTGAATCGGCTGGTTGGCATGGGTTTGGAGTGCGATCGCCAATTCCCCGACTTTTAAATATTCCTCAGCTCGCTTTTAGAGGAGACAAAGGCGAACCAGAAACCAACGCTTCTTTGGGAGCATCTGAGTTTTGTAAAAAGCATTTTTTTGTAGTGCGAGCTTAAGAGCTCGCGTATTGTAAAACACAGATGCTCCCGCTTCTTTTACCTCGATCGAGAATATGCCTGCAAGCGATCGGTCAAATCTGGCACACTAGCCAACTCAAAAATGGATTTCCCTAAATTTTCTAATTGCTCAGCGGATAACTGATTGATGCGAGTTTGGATCTCCGGCGACAGCGGGCCGACACGGGACTCCAAAAGCGACAAAATTAATTGTACTTGTCCTTGTTTGATACCTTGTTCGATACCTTGTTCGATACCTTGTTCGATACCTTGTTTGATACCTTGTTCAATCCCGATTCTGGTAGCTTTTGTCATGGCGCCGCGCTGGTCTTGAATGAAAATTTCTCGCCTTTCCAAATCTTCCAATTCATCGGGATCTAGATTTGCTTCATTGGCAATTTCAAAAGCTTTACGGAGTTCCGGCACATTCCCCAACTCTTCTGGTACCGACCTTAACGTCCGAGCGGTTTTCATGAAATATATCCACTTGTCAGTCAAAGTCTCTAATTCTTCTAAAGTTTTGTCAAATTTGGGCAATTCAACAAAAACAAATTCTAATTGATCCGCCAAGTAATCCATTTTATTGTTTTTCTCTTTGATGCAAAACCGGGAAATTACCGTTTCCAGATGTTCAAACATTTCAAAATCGGTAATCGTCAAGGCAATTACGGGATTTAAAAGATCGTAATTTTCTCCGCTTTTTAGTTGTACTGAGTAAGCTTTGGTGGCATTATATAAAACCCGCTTGTCAAAGGATTCTACATTCAATACCTGCATTTCGATAATTACTGTCTTTGTACCACCAATTTTAGCTTTAACATCCAAGTAAGTATTTTTAACTCCTTTGATTTTGGGAGCTAAATAAGGGTCAAGAATTTCTAAGTCTTCGATAACAGGATTTGCTTCGTAGATAATCGCATTCAAGAAGCTAATCAAAATATCCTTGCTATTGGCAGAGCCGAAGATTTTTTTAAAGGCAAAGTCGGTTTTGGGATTAATGAAACTCATGGTGATTTAAATTTATTAGAGGCTGAACAGTTGAGTTGAAAATTATTTAAGCCATCTAACTATTATACAATATTTAGCATTTGGGTGGGTTAGCAGTCGATCGCCCGAAACAACCTCGATACCGATTCCAGTCCCAATCTGCGGCTGTCGAGTTGTAAAATCTTTAATCTACAATCTCAAATCCCGTTTAGTCATTTTTCGTAAACAGCTAACTCAGGAACGTTTCGCCAATGGTAAAGTCATGATAGATAGAGCACCTCAAGTCTGATAAAAAAACTGCTATGAAGTTTGTCTGCGTTCTATCCCGTCAACGGTTGCTTTCTGGTGGTATCGCATCGATCGCAGCGATCCTCTTCGAGGGCTTCGCTAATGAGTGCGGCGCTATTCTCGCTCCCCATGGGGCGCAGGCAAACACTCCTGGGCAAAATCATTCGTCTCTGTCGCCGCAAATCCTCGCTAGTAATGATGTTAGTTGTAAGGGCGCGCGATCGCCCGAAACTCGCTGCCCAGTCGGCGGTTTGTTCGTCAAAACTCAAAATACCGCTACAGAACAAGTCTTTACTCTCAAGCACACTGAAGTTAAAGCTAAAATTGCTGGCAATATCTCCCGCGTCGAAGTTATTCAAAAATTTGAAAATCCTTTTCCCGAATCTTTAGAAGCTGTTTATGTATTTCCCCTGCCCGATGAAGCGGCGGTGGACGATATGGAAATTAAAATCGGCGATCGCATTATTAAAGCTAATATCAAACGCCGCGATGAAGCTTTGGAAATTTACCAAAAAGCTAGAGAGCAAGGTAGGACTGCGGGTTTGTTGCAACAAGAACGCGATAATATTTTTACTCAGTCTCTGGCTAATATCAAACCGGGAGAAAAGATTGAAGTTACGATTCGCTACACCGAGAGTCTCAAATTTGCCGGTGGCGATTACGAATTTGTGTTTCCCACTGTGGTTGGCCCGCGCTATATTTCGGGAAATCTAACCCCCCCCAACCCCCCCTTAGCAAGGGGGGGCGATAGTTCTGAATCTTCAGGGGCCAGAGATGGCAACAACACTCTATCCCCCCCCTTAGCAAGGGGGGGGCAGGGGGGGGTTAATACCGACGCTAGTCGCATAAACCCGCCTCTCTTGCCTCCGGGTACGCGATCGGGCCGCGATATCGCTATTTCGGTAGAAATCGATGCTGGAGTTGCGATCGGCGATGTCCGCTCTATTTCCCATCAAATTACAACAGAACGCAGCGACAATCTTGTGCGCGTCCAGCTAGCGAACTATGACACAATTCCCAATAAAGATTTAATTCTCCGCTATCGAGTATCGGGCGAAAATACTCGTGCCACAGTTTTGAGTCAAGCCGACGAACGGGGCGGTCATTTTGCCACTTATTTGATTCCGGCATTAAACTACAAAACTAATGAAATTGTACCGAAAGATGTCGTGTTTCTGATGGATACTTCCGGTTCTCAACAGGGCGAACCGCTAGCAAAATCTAAGGAGTTGATGCGCCGCTTCATTCAAGGGCTGAATCCCAAGGATACTTTTACGATTATTGATTTTGCCAACACGGCGCAAGCGCTGTCCGCTACTCCTTTAGCGAATACTGCGGAAAATCGACAAAGCGCAATTAATTATATCGATCGGTTGCAAGCTAACGGCGGCACAGAACTGCTCAACGGCATTCAAGCTGTGATGAAGTTTCCGGCTGCACCAACGGAAAGGCTGCGGAGTATTGTACTAATTACTGACGGTTATATTGGCAATGAAAAAGAAGTTTTGGCTCTTGTGGAGCGGAGTATAAAGCCTGGGAATCGACTTTACAGTTTTGGTGTTGGCAGTTCGGTGAATCGGTTTTTGCTCAACCGTTTGGCTCAAGTTGGTAGAGGCACGTCTCAAGTAATTCGTCAAGATGAACCTTCGGCGGAAGCTGCTGAAAAATTTTTCCGTCAAATTAACAGTCCGGTATTGACTAATATTGAAATTAGTTGGGAAGGAACGGGCGAAAAACCGGAGATTTATCCGATCGCACCCCCAGACTTATTTACCAGTCAGCCGCTGGTGTTGTTTGGCAAAAAGAGCGATCGAACTAACGGCCAACTTCGCATCCGCGGCACTCAAGCGGGCGGCAAAGCTTACGAGCAAATTTTACCTGTTAATTTTGCTCGATCCGGAGGGAGACAACGGGAGTCAACTTCAGGCACAGCAATTGTTACGGATTTTGGCAATCCAGCGGTAGCTCAACTTTGGGGGCGATCGCGCATTAAAGATTTAATGAATCAAATGTTTGGCGGCGAGACTCCTTCTTTGGTGGAAGCTGTGACTAATACAGCTTTGGCTTATCGCTTGCTGTCGGAATACACGGCTTTTGTGGCTGTGAGCGAAGAAGTGCGAGTCGAACCTGATGGTGCTCGGCGCCGCGTGCAAGTGCCCGTGGAATTGCCGCAGGGTGTCAGCTATCAAGGTATTGTCCCAGCCCAGGATCGGGAGCAAACCAGAGGTGGTGCTCGCAACTTTGGCGGGATTAACAGCCCGCTACCAATGAGTCCAGCTCCTGCGAGAATGGTGCCACCGCCACCACCACCACCGCCACCACCGCGCCAGCAGCAGATTGCTGCTCGCTTGCAAGTAGTCAGCGCTCCCGGATTGGATGCTGGGGCGATCGCATCTCTGAATAAATACCTGCGCTCTGTTAATCTCCCAGCGGCGGTTAGCGGCGAGACGGTGTGGGATTTATCCGTACAAGACGGCCGTGTTGCGAAAGTGGCAATCGACAGTCAAACCTCGAGTTTGCAAGGAACAGACACCCTTGAAAGTCTCAAAGCAGCCTTGAACTCCTGGCAACCTCCCGCAGGATTCAAGGGCACGCTGAGGCTGAAATTGCGGATTAATGCCGATCGTTAAGGAATGACTATCTATGTCACGAAACATTAACTTTTAATTCAAAAGTACCGAAATGGCGATCGCCACCGAGAGAACAATATAAAATCTTTATTAAGAGATCGCGTTTGAACAGAAAGTAATGCTAACTGGAGTTATACCGTTTGAGGCCAACGCTAAAACAGTCTAATTTTTGTAACAGTATAATTTCTGAAACAACCCTAAGAGTAAAGATTTCTCGATCGAACTCCCCAATCAGAGAAGGTATCACGCCCTATGGAAGTTAGCGAACTGCTCAACAATTACGAAAAAGGACAAAGAGACTTTGCTGGAGCCGATCTGAGCGGGGCAAACCTCAGCGGAGCAATCTTAATCGGAGTCAACCTTTCGCGCGCTAATCTTTCAGGGGCGAACCTCAGCAGAGCGTTTCTCACCAAAGCAAGCCTCAAAGGCGCACAGATGCAAAGAACAAATCTCAGTTTTGCCAAAATGGGCGAAACCAAACTCTCAGGCGCAGATTTGACAAAAGCCAATCTGAGCGGAGCTTTTTTAGTCAAAGCAAAAATGCCCAGGGTAAAGTTAAGCGGCGCCACTTTAACCAGCGCCAACCTACGGAGTGCTGTGTTGTGGAATGCCAATTTGTGCAGCGCCGACTTGCAATTAGTTAACTTGCTGGGCGCGAACCTCACGGGAGCTAATTTTAAATGGGCAAACCTTTACGGTGCCAAGCTCAACAGTGCAAAACTTTTTGGTGCTCAATTAACTGGAGTCAGCCTGCGGCGAGCGCAGTTGACAGGCGTGAATCTCTGCGGTGCAGATTTGAGCGGAGTCAACGTCAGCGAAGCTAAATTGATGGGAGCTAATTTGGAAGGCTCGAATTTGGCGGGAGCGAATTTCAGCGCGGCTCAGTTGCGGGGAGTGAAGTTGGCGGGAGCAAACTTAACCGGCGCTAAGTTTAGGGGAAGTTGTTTGAAAGGGGCAAATCTGAATTGGGCAAAATTGTGTCAAGCAGATTTGATGGCGGCCGATTTGAGCGAGGCGACTTTAATAGGAGCTAATTTAGATAATGCTTTGTTGGCGGGAGCTATTTTGCCGGAATCTACTAGGCGCTACTTTTCTTTAGCTGGGGCGTGCAAAGTCAATTCTTGGGAAGTTACGGAAGTTAATTGTTAATTGTTGATTGTTGACCGTTGACTGTTGACTGTCATTAGTCACAAGTTAAGCTAAAAACACTGTTGTCAATGAGTAATCTTACTCATTTTTTACCGAGATACCAATTAAAATATGACTCCATTTGTTGCCTTATTATTGCCAAAAAATTGTTCGGGACT
>NZ_JAHRFA010000075.1:0-8639 GCF_020883045.1 Microcoleus sp. CAWBG58
CTCAGAAAGAGTAAGATGGGTGTAGCTCATGGGGGTGTCCTTTTGTTGTGGTAAACATTAGACTATCCCTGTGAGTCCCCCTTGGTCAAACTCCTGGGTGTTGCACTTCAGATTTGAACTGGCGAAATATGGCAAAAATCCGGTTAATAGGAGTTGGCAATCTAATATCGGGATCAAAAAAAAACTAGGAAAAGGCACGTCAGTCAATGGACTTATCTAAAAAAATCTCTGTATGCTTAGTTTGAAAAGGCTTGATGAATCATTTGATTTTCAGAAAATTAATTTCTCGCTTCATTAAATAATTGACCTGCTAACAATAGACAGGAAAAATGGCTCTAGAAAAAATGGTAATTGACAAAGAAAGAATTCACATTTTAGTTATTGATGACCAGCCTAACAACCTTCGGTTTATATCAAATATCTTAACGAAAGAAGGGTATAAAGTTCAGCGGGCTATTTCTGGAGGAATGGTTGTAAATGCTAAATTTACCGTTCTACCAGACCTGATTTTGCTAGATATTGCTATGCCCCGAATGAACGGCTACGAAGTATGCGAAAAACTGAAAGCCAACGAAAAGACTCGGGAAATTCCGGTAATTTTTTTGAGTGTTTTTAATGAAACTTTTCACAAGGTAAAAGCTTTTGAAATTGGCGGTGTTGACTACATTTCTAAGCCTTTTCAAGTGGAAGAAGTTTTAGCGCGGATCGAAAGTCAATTGACTATCCAACAGCTATCGAAACAATTAAAGCAGCAGAATATCCAACTGCAACGAGAGGTAGAATTTCGGAAGCAGACAGAACAAGCACTCCGCGAAAGCAAAGCGCGGTTGCAGAAGTTGGCGGTTAATATACCGGGTGTTATTTACCAATTAGTCAAAAAAATAGATGGAATTTCTAAATTTGAATATATTAGTTATGCTTGTCGAGATATTTACGAATTAGAGAGCGAAGAAATATTAAAAAATGCTGCCTTGGTATGCGGTCAAAATCATCCAGACGATCGAGAATATGTGATAGAAAAGATTGGTGAAAGTGCTCGAAGCTTAGAACCTTTTGCTTTAGAATGGCGGATTGTTACGCCGTCGGGAAAACTCAAATGGCTGCAATCTAATTCTCGACCAGAAATGCGCGACAATGGCGATATAGTTTGGTATGGCGTGCTTTTTGATATCAGCGATCGCAAGCAAGCAGAAATAGAAACTGCCGCAGCTAAATCTGCTTTAGAACGGAAAGTTCAGCGAGAGTTGCTGATTGCCAAAATAACTCAAGAAATTCGATCGAGCTTGCATCCAGAACAAATTTTTCAAACAGCCGCAACTCAAATCGGTCAGACATTCTGCGTCAATCGCTGCTTGATTCATACTTACATTACTACTCCCCAAGTCGATATTCCTCTGGCGGCGGAGTATCTCGAACCCGAGTGGGAATCTATTTGGAACGTACCCATTCCTATTTGGGGAAATCCTCACATCGTACAAATGATGATACAAGATCGGCCGATCGCCTCCAACAATGTTTACTCAGACCCTCTTTTGCAAGCTATTAGACCGATTTGCCGCGAGATTGGGTTAAAATCGATGCTGGCAATTCGCACTTCCTACCAAGGCAGGGCAAATGGCGCTATCTGCTTGCACCAGTGCGATCGCTACCGGGAATGGACGAAAGATGAAATCGACTTGTTAGAAGCGGTGGCGGCTCAACTAGGGATAGCGCTGGCTCAAGTTCAACTGATCGATCGAGAGAAAAAGCGACTTGGGCAGCTCGATCGGCAAAATAAACAGTTGCAAGCAGAAATTCGCACCCGCATCCTCGCCGAGCAAGCTCTGCAAGAGTCAGAAGCAGAATTGCGGACTATTTTTGCTGCCATGACTGACATAGTTTTAGTGAGAAATGCAGAAGGGCGCTGCATCAAAATCGCACCGACATCAGCGACGAATTTTGCCAAACCTGCCAGCGAAATGATTAACAGAACCGCCCATCAAGTCTTGCCACAATCTGTAGCAGATTTGGTATTAAATACCATCCAACAAGTTCTCAAAACGAAGCAAAGCATCAATGTTGAATATAGCTATACAGTCGGAGATCGCGAAGTTTGGCTAGATGCTAAAGTTTCTCCGCTGTCAGCAGAATCAGTAATTATGGTAGCGCGAGATATTACCGATCGCAAACAAGCAGAATCTGCACTCCGAGAAAGCCAGCACTTCATCCAGGCGATCGCCGATTCCAATCCCAACCTATTGTACGTTTACGATTTAATTGAGCAGCGGAATGTCTACACCAACCGCCAAATTGCGACGATCCTCGGCTACGGGGCAGAAGAAATACAAGATATGGGTAAAGCCATGCTCCCAACTCTGGTGCACCCCGAGGATTTATCGGCTTTTTTTCAACATATTCAAAAGTTCGATCGATCTCAAGGTGGTGACATCATAGAATTTCAATACCGGATGAGGCACAAAAACGGCGAATGGCGGTGGATGCACAGTTGGGATACCGTATTTCTGAGACAAGCTGATGGTAAACCGAAACAAATTCTCGGCACGTCTAATGATATCACGGATCGCAAATTAGCCGAAGAAAAACTGCTAGCATCGCAGCAAAGAATCTCATTTTTATTGCAGCAAACGCCGATCGCAGTAATCGAATTAAACCTGAGTTTAGAAATTATCACTTGGAATCCCGCAGCAGAAGCTATTTTTGGCTATAGCGAGCAAGAAGCCAAAGGGAGAGTCGCCAGCGATTTGATTGTACCTGAAAACTACCGCCAAGAAGCATCTGAGATTTTCAATCGTGGCTTGAGTGCCAAATCCAGCGCCACTTCCGAAAATCTGACCAAAGACGGCAGAATTATCATCTGCGAGTGGTACAATACTGAGCTAATTGACGAGAATGGCAAAGCAATCGGTACGGCTTCAATGGCTGTAGATATTACCGAACGCAAGCAAGCAGAAACCGAATTGCAAGAAAGTGCTTTGCGCCAAAGAGCGATCGCCCGCATCATTGAAAGAATGCGGCAGACTTTAGATCTCCGAGAAATTTTTCACGCGACAACCCGAGAATTGCGCCAAACCATGAAATGCGATCGAGTCGGCCTTTACCGTTTCAATCCTGACTGGAGCGGCGAATTTGTAGCCGAATCCGTTGACAGCAAGTGGATTTCTTTCATCCAAGCACAGCAAATAGACCCCAACTTCACAGAAGGCGCCTTAGAAAGCGAAAATTGCCTCGTCCAAAAATTCGATAGCACCTCACAAGAAATCTGCGATACTTATTTGCAAGAAACCGCAGGTGGAGCCTACAGCAGAGGTAAAACTTACCTTTGCGTCCAAGATATTTACAAGCAAGGCTTCAGCCCTTGTTACATCGAATTGCTAGAAAGATTTCAAGCCAAATCCTATATTACCGTCCGAATTTTCTGCGGTGACAAGCTCTGGGGATTGCTAGCATCCTATCAAAATTCAGCTCCCCGTCAGTGGAGCGAAGCTGAAATCAACGTTGCAGTTCATGTAGGCACCCAGCTAGGAGTAGCATTGCAGCAAGCCGAATTGCTCGCTCGCACTCAAAGGCAGTCAATGGAACTGATTAAATCCAAAGAAAACGCGGAAGTTGCCAACCGCGCCAAAAGCCAATTTCTCGCTTCCATGAGTCACGAATTGCGGACGCCTCTCAATGCCATTCTCGGTTTTTCCCAAGTCATGGCTCGCAATATTTCTATCACACCAGAACAAAAAGAATACATAGAAATCATCAACCGCAGCGGCGAACATTTGCTAGAACTCATCAATGATGTTTTGTCAATGTCCAAAATAGAAGCAGGTCAAATTACCATAAATGAAAGCCGCTTCAACCTCTACAACATTCTCGACAGCCTCAGAGAAATGCTGCAACTAAAAGCCAACTCCAAAGGCTTGCAGCTAATCTTTGAAAATATCGGCGATTTGCCGCAGTACATTCAAACAGACGAATCTAAATTGCGGCAAGTTTTAATTAACCTGCTCGGCAATGCAATTAAATTTACTCAACACGGAATTGTTACTCTGCGCGTTAGCAGCCAAGCAGAAACCAACGTGAGTGAAGAAAATCAATCTCAATTGCTGTTTGAAATTTCCGACACCGGCCCCGGTATTTCCCCCTTGGAACTTCCCACATTATTCAAGCCCTTCGTACAAACCGAAACAGGTCGAAAATCCATGCAGGGAACCGGGCTAGGATTGCCGATCAGCCAACAGTTTGTCAGGATTATGGGAGGTGATATTTCGGTAGAAAGTCAACTCGGTCAAGGCACAACTTTCACGTTTAATATCCAGGTTAAGTTAGTAACAGAAAGCGACGAACAAGAAAAAACGACGGCAAAACAAGTTATTGCTTTAGAAGCCGGACAGCCAATTTATCGGATATTAATAGTTGAAGATGTAGCCGAAAATCGCCAACTCCTGCTTAAGCTGCTCGCACCGCTGGGATTTGAAGTCGAGGAAGCAACTAACGGTCAAGAAGCAATTGCTTTAAAGTCAACTTGGAAGCCGCACCTGATCTTAATGGATATGCTGATGCCAGTGATGGACGGGTACGCAGCAACCAAACTGATCAAACAAACTCCAGAAGGAAAAGAAACCATAATTATTGCCCTGACTGCTAGTGCTTTTGACGAACAGCGACACATAATTTTGTCTGCTGGTTGTGATGATTTTATTTGTAAACCGTTTCGGGAAGAGGTACTATTTGAAAAGATAGCTCATCACCTGAACCTGCGGTATATTTATGAGGAAGAAAACTCATCTACTTCTGGTTCGGCACCGCAAATGCTGAAAAGTTTGACCGCGGAGGATTTGAGTGTAATGCCCAGAGACTGGGTAGTCGATTTGTACCAAGCAGCACTTTGCGTTGACGACAATCGCATTCTCCAACTGATCGAGCAAATTCCCGAAAATGAAGCAAATCTCGCTAACGCTTTAACAGATTTGGTCGAGAATTTTCGGATAGATATCATTATTGATTTAACTCAATTATATTATGATGAACGACCAGCCACTACCAGCGACTCCTAGAGACATTCTGATCGTTGACGATATGCCGGACAATTTGCGACTTTTATCCACTATGCTCGCATCCCACGGGTATCAAGTCAGGAAGGCGATTAACGGACAACTGGCTCTGCAAGCGGCACAAATGTCTCCTCCGGATCTAATTTTACTAGATATTAATATGCCGAAAATGAACGGCTATGAAGTTTGTCAGCAGTTAAAAACAATTGAAAATACTAAAGATATTCCGGTGATTTTTATTAGTGCGCTAGATGACGTGCTGGAAAAAGTTAAAGCTTTTCAAGTAGGAGGAGTAGATTATATTACTAAGCCTTTTCAAGTAGAAGAAGTTTTGGCCCGCGTCGAAAACCAACTTTCCCTGCGATCGCTGCAATCGAAACTGCAACAGCAAGCCAGGGAATTGCACGATCGCAATTCGAGATTGCAGGAAGAAATCGCGGAACGGCAGCGGGCTCAAGAATCAATCCGGTTTTTGCTGGAAATTACGCGGGCGATCGGCGAAGCTGTAAACTTTGACTCAGCTTTAGAAGTAATTCTGCACCAAGTTGGCGAAACAATCGGATGGGATTTAGGAGAAGCTTGGATTCCCAATGCAGAAAGAACTTTCCTGGAATCTGCCAGGGGTTGGTATGCGGGCAACGCCAGCATGGACTGGTTCCGCAGGGAAAGCAAAAAACTGACATTTGCCAGGAATATTGGGCTACCGGGACGAGTTTGGGTATCCAAGCAACCGGAGTGGGTAGAAGATATTACCCAGGGCTACCCGCCTTTTACTCGAAGTCAAATAGCACAAGCAACCGGATTTAAAGCAGCTTTTGGTGTGCCGATTGTGGTAGGCGATGAACTCTTGGCAGTGCTGGTTTTCTTTAAAATTTTGCCAGGTAGGAAAGACGCGCGATTTATAGATGTTTTTGATGCTGTAGGCAGTCAATTAGGTTCTTTGATTCAGCGCAAAAAAGCCGAAGAATTACTGCGAATTGCTGAAGAAAGATATCACAGCATTGTCGAAAATGCGATGGAAGGCATTTTTCAAAGCACGCCTTCAGGAGGGTTTATTAGCGCTAATCCAGCTTTAGCAAAATTGTATGGTTATAACTCGCCAGCAGAACTGATGTTATGTATTAAAAATACTTCTCAAGTGTACATTGAGCCGGAACGCCGCCAGCAATTCGAGGCGGCTATGGATGCACAAAATGCTGTGTTGGGCTTTGAATCTATGGTCTATCACAAAGACGGCCACCGGATTTGGGTATCAGAAAATGCCCGAGCTGTTAGAGATGAAAAAGGTGAGCTGATGTATTATGAAGGTACTGTTTCTGATATTACAGAGCGTAAATTAGCTCAAGAAGCGCTCAAAGTTCAACAGGAACAAAGCGAGAAGTTGCTGTTAAATATTTTACCGAAACCAATAGCTGAACGTTTGAAAGCGGAGCAAACTACAATTGCTGATAGTTTTGCAGAAGTCAGTGTTTTATTTGCTGATATTGTTGGATTTACTGAACTGTCGGCGAGAATGTCTCCGACGGAGTTGGTAAAGCGATTGAACGTGATCTTTTCGCACTTTGACCAGTTAGCTGAAAAGTACGGTGTGGAGAAAATTAAGACGATTGGTGATGCTTACATGGTAGTTGGGGGATTGCCGACGCCGAGAGATGACCATGCTGAGGCGATCGCCCAAATGGCCTTGGGAATGCAGGAAAAAATAGCTAAGTTGTCGGCCGAGACAGGAGAAAAACTAGCAATTCGCATCGGTATCAATTCCGGGCCGGTGGTAGCGGGAGTGATTGGTGTGAGCAAGTTTACCTATGATTTGTGGGGAGATACGGTGAATGTGGCGGCGAGGATGGAAGTTACGGGATTTTCCGGAAACATTCAAGTTACTGATGTCACTTATGAGCTTTTGAAAGATAAGTATTTGTTTGAGAGGCGAGGCATGATTCCGGTAAAAGGTAAGGGGGAGATGATGACTTATTGGTTGGTAGAAAAAATTAGTCAGTTGACAGTTGACAGTTGACAGTTGACAGTTGGTAATTGGTGTCAACTTCAGCCTGAAACCATTGAAAAATCTTGCTTTTATCTGAGGCCAGATCCCCTCGCATCCCCCTTAACAAGCAGGGTGGTTTTATTCTGATCGTATAAATTAGGTACGTTGTTGGGCTTTAGCCCTCTTTGTATATATGCTTAAAGAGGCTCAAGCCCAACAACGTACCTTTATTAATATGACAGTTGCTGCTATGATGAAAGTAGTTAACGAAACTTTACATAATAGCCGTGACTGCACAACAATTAGTATCTGCAACGAGTTTAGAAAAGCTAATTTGGACTTGGAAAGGTCACAAAATCCAATATACCGTCCAAGGCACGGGCCGCCCGCTGATTTTGATTCATGGATTTGGGGCTTCGATCGGACATTGGCGGCAAAATATCCCCGCACTCGCAGCCGGCGGCTACCGCGTATTTGCCTTGGACTTGTTGGGATTCGGGGCTTCCGGGAAACCGGCCCTCGACTACACCCTGGAATTGTGGGAAGAATTACTCACCGATTTCTGGGCGGAATTGGTACGGGAACCGGCGGTATTTGTCGGAAATTCGATCGGCGCATTGCTAAGTTTGATGGTAGTGGCCAACCATCCAGAAATCTCCGCCGGCGGTGTCTTGATCAACTGTGCCGGCGGGCTCAACCACCGACCAGAGGAACTGAGTTTTCCCCTGGGATTAATCATGGGGACTTTTGCTAAATTAGTTCGATCGCCCATCACCGGCCCCTTCGTCTTCAACAACATCCGCCAAAAACACCGGATCCGCAACACCCTGCGCCAAGTCTACGGCAATCGGGAAGCCATTACCGACGAACTCGTAGAACTCCTGCACGCGCCCTCCTGCGAGCCCGGAGCTCAACAAGTATTTGCGTCAATTCTCACGGCCCCAGCAGGCCCTCAACCGTCAGAATTGCTGCCAAAGGTCGATCGTCCGTTATTGGTACTTTGGGGCGCAGACGACCCCTGGACGCCAATTGCCGGTAGCCAGATTTACCAAGAATTGACCACCAACGGTAAACCCGTCAAATTTGTCTCAATTCCCAACACAGGCCACTGTCCCCACGACGAACGACCCAATGAGGTGAATACTCTGATTTTGGACTGGATGCAGGAATTAAAATAAAATTTTTCTGCCGAATGCAAGGAAAGGGCGATCGCGCCAAACCCTTGCATTTCCTAGGTTATGCGTCCCTCCACAGCACCCAAATCCGGTCTGTTGCCAACTCAAAAAAACAATTTTTGCAAAAAGTATTGACAGCCTCGGCAGACTCAGTTATATTAATGGACGTGTGAGGAGCGAACCAGTAAGAGCACCGAGACGAAACACGGCCAGTCGTCGGTGCTCTTTCTGTTGAAAAGCATTTTTTAAAGTTTTCAATTATCCCTTCAATTCTTCCTTCGCGTTCTTAGCGTCTTCGCGGTTCGTTAAACAAATCTTTTAGGTTCGTAGTGAGGACTTCAGTCCTCTGAATTTATGAGGACTGAAGTCCTCACTACGAACCAAAGTTTTCAATTATCCCTTCAATTCTTCCTTCGCGTTCTTAGCGTCTTCGCGGTT
>NZ_JAHRFA010000075.1:8739-33891 GCF_020883045.1 Microcoleus sp. CAWBG58
ATTATCCCTTCAATTCTTCCTTCGCGTTCTTAGCGTCTTCGCGGTTCGTTAAATAAATACTCTTAGGTTCGTAGTGAGGACTTCAGTCCTCTGAATTTATGAGGACTGAAGTCCTCACTACGAACCACAGATAACAAGCAAAATGCTTGTTCCACAAACAATATTAGCTCGCGCCCAAAACAAATTGTTCGATCGCAGCCGCCACACCATCTTCCTCCACATCCGGCGCCACCCAATTAGCAACAGCCTTCACCCCATCAGGAGCATTCCCCATCGCCACGCCCACACCCGCGTAGGAAATCATTTCTAGATCGTTAAAATTGTCGCCGATCGCCATCACATTCGCCGCCTGCAAACCCAAAATTTCCTCCGCCAAATACTGCACTGCATCTCCCTTATTCGCCGAAGGATGCGTCGCTTCAAAAAAAGTAGCAACGGATCGAGTTAAATAAAGCTCCGCAGGCGTGTAACGCTCGCGCATACTAATGAGCAACCCGTCGAGTACCTCCGGATTCTGGCACAAAGCCAAGACTTTCGTCGGTTCCCCCGGAATATCTCGCCGCAAATCTTTAATTACATTTGGTTCAATACCCGATCGTTCGGCATAAAGTCGGGTAGCTGTGGTAATTTCTGGTACATACAGTTTATCGTCAATGTAGAAATGGATCGACAGGAGCGATCGCAATTCCGGTACTTCAAAATGCTCTAACAATTGCAAAGCCCTTGGTATCGACAGCGGTAAGTGGCGCAGCCGCTTTTGACTCGCGACATCTTGAATCCACGCGCCCTGGTAGCAAATCAGCGGCAGAGTTGAGCCGATATGCGAGTGGAAACGCAAAGCAGACTGGTACATCCTGCCCGTAGCGACAGCTACTTTCACTCCCCGCGACTGGGCTGCCAAAATGGCCTGCTTGACCGGTTCTCGGATCTGATTTGACAAACCTGCGATCGTCCCGTCGATATCCACTACCAGTAGTTTAATGTCTGCGGTGCCAAAATTGCGATCGGTCGCAGTAGCTGGATTTGAGGCAGTTATATTCTGCATGATTGTTTTTAGATTTTACCTGTTGATTTGCACGTACCAGTTTATTTTGGCACTGGCCCGATAGCAAAATGCAACTTCTGATTTTTTGAATACTAGAATATAGATAATTGAGTAAACCCCAAAAAAGTATCAAGGATGAGCCTTTAGGGCCTGGTTTAACTAAGCTACATAATAGCAGCTAGTTTACTGCCGTAAAAACCGCCCTCGATCTACGATCTGTATTTTTACTTACTTAATAATACCATGTAAAAAACAACAACAGCAGCCAATATGTCAACCATTCTGTCATCATTCATTCCCACTTCTTCCATCTCAAATCTAAAATTTAAAATCTAAAATCCTCTAACCGTACTTTTCAAGCCAGCCCTCAAACAGCATGATTACCATTCCGGGATACCGCATTGACGGAGAACTTTATACAAACCCCCACACAGCCATTTATCGAGGGATGCAGCTTGAAGATCAAAAACCAGTTATCCTGAAAACTCTCACGCCGACCTACCCTACCCCAGGGCGAATAGCCCAACTCCTGCACGAAGCAGAAATCCTTAAAAATTTAAATTTGCCAGGAATAGTCAAACTTTACAAGCTCGAAAAATACAATCACTTTCCTGTTTTAATTTTAGAAGATTTTGGTGGCATTTCCCTAAAAGATTTTCTCAGCACCAACCAGCTAGATTTACAACAATTTCTCCAAATAGGCATAAAACTAGCAGAAACTCTCGGGCAACTTCACGAACACCACATCATTCACAAAGATATTAAACCCAGCAATATTATTGTCAATATAGAGACTGGGGATGTCAAAATTACTGATTTTGCGATCGCCTCCCTGCTACCGGGCGAAAACCCCGCCCTGGCCCACCCCAATTTACTCGAAGGAACCCTCGCCTATATCTCTCCCGAACAAACGGGACGCATGAATCGGGCGATCGACTACCGCACCGATTTTTATTCTTTAGGCGTCACATTTTATGAAATGCTCTGCGGCGAATTGCCTTTTAGTGCGATCGATCCGATGGAATTAGTGCACTGCCATATTGCTAAAACACCCATTTCTCCTGGCGAAAATAGAAAGCAGAAAGTCAAAAGCAGCATCAATCAAACAGAAAGCGACGAGATTCCTCTAGCCATTGACGATATCGTAATGAAGCTATTAGCAAAAACAGCCGAAGACAGGTATAAAAGTGCTTTCGGACTTTTGTATGACTTGGAAAATTGTCTCGCTCAACTGCAAACAAGCGGCGCAATTTCTCACATCACCCTCGGCGAGCAAGATCGGTCAACTCACCTACAAATTTCCCAAAAACTTTACGGACGAGAAGCGGAAGTTAATCTACTTCTCAATACGTTCGATCGCATGAAGCGAGGCTATACAGAAATCCTACTTATTTCCGGTTGTGCCGGTCTTGGCAAATCGTCGCTTGTCTATGAAATTTACCAACCCATACTCCGGGAGAATGGGTATTTTATAGACAGCAAATTTGAGGAATTCAAGCGCGATATTCCCTACGCTTTTTTGCTCCAAGCTTTTCAAGACTTGTTGCAGCAAATTCTCACAGAAACAGCCGCCAAAGTGCTAGTTTGGAAACAAGAAATTTTAAATGCTCTCGGTAACAACTGCCAAGTAATTATTGAAGTTATTCCAGAAGTAGAACTGATTGTCGGGTCGCAGCCTTCTGTGCCAGATTTAGGATCGAATGAATCTCAAAATCGCTTTAATTTAGTATTTCAAAAATTCATCCGCATCTTTACTCAAAAAGCACACCCGCTGGTGATTTTTCTCGATGACTTGCAGTGGATTGATTCAGCCTCGCTCAAGTTGATCCAACTGCTAGCAACTGACATGGCCAGCCAATACTTATTAATAATCGGAGCCTATAGAGAATCAGAAGTAGATGCAAATCATCCCGTAATGCTAGCCGCAGAAACAATTAGGAAAGCAGGCGGGAATGTAAGTACGATCGCCCTTTTGCCTTTAGATATTAACAGCGTCAATCAACTCGTCGCGGATACTCTGAGCTGCGCCCCAGAAAAATCGCTACCTTTGGGACAATTACTGTTTCACAAAACCGGAGGAAATCCATTTTTTATAATCCAGTTGCTGAAGTCTCTTTACTCGCAAAAAATGCTACAATTTAAAATTGTAGCCTCTAAAAATTCCGTCGATCGAGCCGAACCTCACTTGTCTGACTTTGCCGAACAAATCCCAGAACAAGCTGTGAAAAAATGCAAAATCACAGGCGAGTGGCAGTGGGACATTGAGCAAATACAAGAAATAGGAATAACTGACAATGTTGTGGAATTAATGATAGACAACATTCAGAAACTTTCAGGCAATACGCAGGAACTGCTAAAATTAGCCGCTTGTATAGGTAACAAATTTGATTTAGCAATTCTCTCCCAAATCAGCGAACAACCTCTCACTTCCGCAGCAACAGACCTCTGGGAGGCACTTCAGTCCGGTCTGATTTTGCCCGTGAATAACGCTTACAAAATTCCGATCGCACTAGCAGCAAGCACAGGGCTGACAGACCAAATATCTAGAGACTTTACAGATGAATTGTCCCTACCAGTTGCTGATGCTGGTAGCGCAACTTATAAATTTTTGCACGAGCGAGTTCAGCAAGCAGCTTACGCTTTAATATCGGAATCTCAGAAACAAGAAATTCATCTCAAAATCGGCAGATTCTTGCTGCAAAACGCGCATCCAGAGCAATTAGAAAACCATATTTTCGATTTAGTCAACCAACTAAATGCAGCCCAACCAATCATCAGCAGTAAATTAGAAAAACTTCATTTATGTAAATTAAATTTAATGGCGGGCCGCAAAGCAAAAGCCAGTGCAGCTTACGAACTCGCTGTCAAATATTTGGCCGCAGGTATTGCATTGCTTCCCATGCAAAGTTGGCAAACCGACTACGACTTGACTCTTGCACTCTACGAGTCAGCAGCAGAAGCAGCTTACCTCAATACCGATTTTGAACAAATGGAAAAATGGGCAAAAATTGTCTTGCAATACGCCCAAAATGAACTAGACAAAGTCAAAGTTTTTGAAATCCGAATCACAGCTTGTGCGATGCAAACCAAACTGCAAGAAGCGGTAACAATTGGTCGGGAATCACTCACAATGTTAGGAATAAACTTTCCAAAATCGCCAACTCCCCTCCACATTCAGCAAGCACTTACCAAAACCTCAGCTTATTTAACAGGAAAAAAGATAGAAGATTTAATTGACTTGCCTATGATGACCGAGCCGCGTAAATTAGCAACTATGCGCGTGCTTTCCAGTATGTTGTCGGCCACCTCGATTGTTGAACCCATACTGTTGCCGTTGATTGTCTGCGAGCAAGTTAATTTATCTATAAACTACGGAAATTCTGCTTTTTCTGCCTTCGGTTATGCTAATTACGGAGCAATTTTAAAAGGAATAGTTAGAGACATTGAATCGGGCGAGCGATTTGGTCAATTAGCATTAAATTTGATCGCTCGGCTAAATGCTTTAGAATTCAAAAGCAAGACTCTTAATTTAGTTGCCTTCATTTTGATGCACGGCAAACATCACGTTAAAGATACTTTACCTCTGTTAGAAGAAGCCTATCAAAGCGCGCTCGAAAATGGTGATTTAGAATCGGTTGGATATTCTGCCGTAAATATTTGTCAGTCCTTGTATTTTATTGGTCAAGAATTGCCGCAACTGGAACGAAAAATGGTAAATTACAACCATTTGCTATTTCAACTAAAGCAAGAAACGGTATTGACTTGGAATCAAATATATTGGCAAACAGTTTTGCAATTGATGGGTAAAATGGAAAGCCCCGACATTTTATTACGTGAAGCTTACAGCGAAAAAACATTATTGCCGCTGCTGTTGAAAGTTAACGATCGAGTGGGAATTCAAACTTTTTACTTACAGAAATTAATATTAGCCTATTTATTTGGCAATGTCGAGCTGGCGCTAGAAAATGCAGCGCAAGCCGAAGTTTATTTAGACGGAGTTGTGGGGTTTATTAATGTTCCTGAATACCATTTTTACGATTCTCTCGCCCGACTCGCAGCATATCCATCGGCAACAAAAGAGGTACAAGAAGAGCATCTTTTTTACGCAAACACCAACCTAAAAAAAATGCAAAAAAAAGCACTTTCTGCGCCGATGAACCTCCAGCACAAATGTGACTTGATTGCCGCTGAAAAAGCTCGAATATTGGGAGATATTGTGAGAGCAATGGAATATTACGACTCCGCCATTGCCGGAGCGCAAACAAACGGATACATACAGGTACAAGCACTAGCAGCAGAATTGGCAGGAGCATTTTATTTATCGATTGGACGAGAAAAAATTGCGAAAACTTACTTGACAGAAGCGCGTTATTGCTATCAGCGCTGGGGAGCTAAAGCGAAAGTAGCGCATTTAGAATCAAAATACTCGCAGTTGCTGACTTCACCCTCAATTTCAACTAATATCGAAACTCACAAATCTACGAGTAGCGCTTGCACTACGAGCGACGGTGCAGGCGTACTAGACTTGACAACAGCAGTAAAAGCATCGCAAACCTTAGCGGGCGAAATAGTTCTAGACAAACTGCTGGCAAAACTGATGAAAATTGTTATTGAAAATGCCGGGGGACAAAAAGGCTTTTTAATACTAGAAAAATCTGGTCAATGGGTGATTGAAGCATCAGGCTCTGTGGATGTCGAGCGGGTTAATGTAATGCAATCAATTCCGATAGATTTTGTAGGTGAAGATCGAGAAGTAACTTTGCTGGCAGTTTCTGTTGTCAACTACGTCGCCCGTACCCAGGAAAGTATAGTTTTAAATGATGCCACCCGCGAAGGACAATTTACTCGCGCACCTTATATAATTGCGGTTCAACCTAAATCAATTCTTTGCACTCCCTTAATCCATCAAGGCAAACTCAGTGGCATTTTATATTTAGAAAACAATCTGACTACAGGCGCTTTTACGCCAGACAGGTTGGAACTATTAAAACTGCTGTCTTCTCAAGTTTCTATCTCGATTGAAAACGCCCAACTTTACATGAACTTGCAGCAATTCAATCAGAATCTTGAAAACTTAGTTCAGCAGCGTACCTGCGAATTGTCCCAAACTTTAGAAGACTTAAAATCGGCTCAAAATAAACTGGTAGAAGCGGAAAAAATGGCTGCCCTCGGAGGGTTGGTTGCAGGTGTCGCCCACGAAATAAATACTCCCATCGGCGTAGGTATCACTGCCGCCTCGCTACTGGCTGAAAAAGTCACAAAATTTTTGGATCTTTACAGCAAGGGTCAAATTAAACGATCGGAGCTAGAAAAATTCCTGGATACGGCGCTGCAAAGCAGTAATATGATCTTATCCAACCTCACGCGGGCGGCAGACTTGATTCACAGTTTTAAAGAAGTGGCTGTAGATCAGTCGAGCGAATTAAAACGCACGTTTAACGTGAAAAACTATCTAGAGGAGATTTTGACATCCTTAAGCGCCAAACTCAGAAGAACTAAGCACAAAGTAGAGATTAAGTGCGATGAAAATATTGTACTGGACAGTTACCCCGGTGTGTTCTCTCAAATTGTGACAAATCTGGTGTTGAATTCCCTAATTCACGCTTACGATGCAGAAAATGGGGGGATTCTGGCATTTGATTTGAAACTAGAGGGCGATCGGCTAATATTTGAATATGCCGATAACGGCAAAGGAATTACCCCAGAAAATCTCAGTAAAATTTTTGAACCATTTTTTACGACAAAAAGAGGTCAGGGCGGCACAGGATTGGGACTGCACATTATTTACAACCTTGTCACGCAAAAACTAAAAGGCAGAATTCGCTGCGAAAGTCAAGTAGAAAAAGGCACAAAATTTATGATAGAATTTCCGGCTATAAGAAGAAATTAGTTATTATACTGTCAGTTTTAATATAATTCTATTTAGGAGAACGATAAATGTCAGAAGCTAGTAAAAATGTGTTGGCTGCGGGCGATGACGAATTAATAGTGGCAGGCGACGATGAATTAATCTTTGCCGACGAAGACGAGACGGAAGACAAGCCGATCGCAGGAACGTGGAAAATATTGATTGTAGACGATGAAATAGAAATTCATAATATTACAAAACTCGCTTTAAATGAATTTATATTTGAAAACAAAGCGATCGCATTTATCAGCGCTTACTCAGGTAAAGAAGCCAAAGAAATAATCGAAGCCCATCCAGACATAGCCTTGATTTTACTCGATGTAGTCATGGAAACAGAAGAGGCAGGCTTGGAAGTAGTAAAATACATCCGCGATATTTTAGAGAATCAAGTAGTACGGATTATTTTGCGTACCGGACAGCCGGGACAAGTGCCAGAAGATGTAGTAATTGTCAGCTACGATATTAATGATTACAAAACAAAAACAGAACTAACAAACAAAAAGTTATTTACCACGGTAGTGACAGCACTCAGAGCATTTCGCGCCCTGACTCAAATCGAGGCCAGCAAAAGTGAACTAGAAAAAATAGCAGCAGCGTCAGCGCGCTTTGTACCCAGAGAATTTTTGAAATTTCTCCAAAGAGAAAGCATAGTTGATGCCAGATTGGGAGACTCTGTACAGGCAGAAATGACGATTATGTTTGCTGATATTCGTTCATTTACAAGTTTGTCAGAGAGTATGTCTCCCCGAGAAAATTTTGAATTTCTCAACTCTTACTTAAGCCGAGTTGGCCCAGTTATCCGCCAGTACAACGGTTTTATAGATAAATATATTGGTGACGGAATTATGGCTTTATTTCCTAACTGTGCTGAAGATGCTGTGCAAGCAGCAATAGAGATGCAGCAGCAAGTTAAAATTTATAACAAACACAGACAAAATTGTGGATACAAACCTATTTCTATAGGGATTGGCTTGCATACTGGAACTTTAATGTTGGGTACTATTGGCGAGGCGGAACGGATGGAAAGTACGGTGATTTCTGATGCTGTAAATTTAGCTTCTAGGGTGGAAGGATTGACAAAGCTTTACGGAGTTGGTATTGTTGCTAGCGTTCAGACTTTGTGCCGGATTGACGACCCCCAACATTATAAGTGCCGATTTCTCGATCGCGTTCAAGTAAAAGGAAAGCAAGCGCCGGTGGCTGTGTTTGAGATTTATGACGGCGACTCGGATATGATGATCGAACTAAAAGGAAAAACCCAAACTGATTTTGAACAGGGAATTTTTTTTCACTACCAGCAGCAATTCGCGCAAGCGAGGCAAATGTTTATGCGTGTCTTGCAAGTGAACAAGTATGATAAGGCTGCATTGTTTTATGCAGAACGCTGCGATATGTTGATGAAGAATGCACTGATTATGACTTTGGAAGGGATAGAGATATAGGGAAGGGGGAATGGGGAATGGGGCATTGGGCATTGGGCAATTAAATAACAAATAACGGCTGACTAATAACTAATGACTACCGACTAATGACTACTGACTACTGACTAATGACTACTGACTTATTTATGCGCTTAAAATCTCTTGATGTTTTTCGCGGAATTGCGATCGCCTCGATGATTCTAGTGAACAACCCCGGCAGTTGGAAACAGGTGTATCCGCCGCTAGATCACGCGGAATGGCACGGCTGCACCCCGACAGACTTAGTATTTCCGTTTTTCCTGTTTATCGTTGGCTGTGCGATGTCTTTCTCGCTGTCAAAATATACTGAAACTACTACAAAAATAGAAACAAATATTTATTGGCGAATTGTGTGGCGGGCGGCGATTTTATTTGTATTAGGATTGCTGCTAAATACATCTTCGATCGCCCTTGACGTACTTTTGAACGGCGCCCCGATCGCAAATTTCGGTAAAATCCGCATCATGGGAGTTTTGCAGCGGATTGGCTTAGCGTATGCAATTAGTGCGATCGCGATTCTGAACCTTTCCCCCCGCAATCAAAAACTGCTTGCTGTTGCGGTGCTTTTAGGCTATTGGGGCGCATTATTCGTATTTGCTGTAGGGGGGTACACTGAATACGCACTGACGCCGGAGGGATATGTAGGTGGATATATCGATCGGCTAATTCTCGGCAGCCAACACCTGTACAAAGGTGGCCCCTTCGATCCAGAAGGATTGTTGAGCACATTACCAGCCAGCGTGACAGTGCTGATCGGCTATTTTACAGGGGAATGGTTGCGCGTGCAGCCAATCAAAACCCGGACGAGTTTAAATTTAGTAATTAGTGGATTATGTTGCTTAGTAATTGGTCATTTATGGGGATTTTCATTTCCGATCAACAAACAACTTTGGACGAGTTCCTATGTAGTTTTTACCGCAGGTTGGGCGTTGCTATTGCTAGCAGCTTGCTACGAAACAATTGAAGTTAGAAGTTGGAAATGGGGGCGGCCGTTTGAAATCATGGGATTGAATGCGATTTTCCTATTTGTTGCTTCTGGGATTGTCGCCAGAATTCTGTTAAAAACCCGTATCGGTAGTGGCGAAACTGCTCCAACAACTTACACTTGGATTTATGAAAACTGGTTTGTGCCTTGGGCTGGGCCGTTGAATGGTTCTCTGGCTTTTGCAGTGACGGCGGTATTGTGTTGGTGGTTGATTTTGTATGGAATGTACCGTCGAGGTTGGATGATAAAAATTTGAGCATTCAGCAATAAGTTAGCCTGCCTAAAAAAACACAATAACCAGATACTCCAGATACCGGATTGCTTGAAGAAGTCGGGTATCTAAGAGCTAGTCGGTCTTGACATCCACAGCCTTTGGCGGTTAACGTTGAAAAAAGTGTTTCTATGTTGGAAGGGAGAGAGCAATGAACGACTTCTTTGATAACTCGATCTGTCGGCAGACATTTGATACGGAAGCTCTGATGAATTCTCACCCACCCAAATTTTACCATGCTAATAAGAAGATAGTTTATGACATTTGTTGTCCGCCCGGATGCACTCATCGCGGTCAATTAGCTTTTTCCCGATGGTATGCAATGCCACTTCCAGAATATTTTTCTCCTCTCGAACATCAGACCGATCTTTCTGAGCGAAAGGGATATTTTGAGTACGAGCCATCCCAAGATAGCACTCAGATGGAGTGGTATCTGAATTTCGCTCATCACGATCTTTTTTGTGCTTATGGTGATTCGCTATTTGCCCAAGATGAAATGCAGGTAGCCGAACATCCAGCACTCAGTTCGCTGCGAGAAGCTTTACTAGATTCTAACATTAAGCCATTGACAGTGGAGAGCGAACAACCTACACCGATTCTGATTCGTGGAGTTGAACGGAGGTGTGCAATTTCTACCGATCGCAATCCAGAACAAGGGCGACCTGTTGGTCTTTACGGCAACAATTTTGGACGAGCTACATCAGAGGCTATCGAACAAGCGACAAAACCTCTAAACCCGCCTACAATCACCAACATTATTGCGATGGAAGCTCCTGCCTATGGCGAGGGTTCTTATAGCATTGCAGAAATTGAATACATCCTGAAAACAGCGTTCACCGGATTTTCAGCAGCACGAATCGAATCGCAGTTAGAGTCACCTCAAGCACCGACTTTGATTATTCATACAGGGTTTTGGGGATGCGGAGCTTATGGTGGCAATCGCGTTCTAATGGCTCTTTTACAACTCTTGTCCGCTCGCCTCAGTCAAGTGAATAGTCTGGTATTTCATACGAGTGATGCTACGGGCAATCAAGCTCTGGCAACTGCTCGACAAATAGTCGATCGAGATTTAGTACCCGATGATTCACCGGTTAAAGTTTCAGATTTGATACAAAAGATTTATGAGATGGAATTCCAGTGGGGATGGAGCGATGGAAATTAAGAAGTTATTCGCGACACCTGTTTAGGTTGAAATAGAAAGCAGGAGGATATATTATGCCGACTAACGCTCGAGAAATCTATCTTCAAGTTGTCCGCACTTGGCCACTAACGGAGCAACTACACTTAGCAAATCTAATCCTCAACAACTTATCACAGGGAAATGTTTCTGTCGTCGAACCAAGCGATACCTCGACTGAAGAAGATTGTCTCGATGTAACAACTCAACAGATTCAAAGTGAAGCAGTCCTAGCAGAGGTGAATACTTATCAGGCTTTGGAGAACATTCAACAACAGCTTCGTCAAGAAATTTGCGATCGCCCACAAGCTGAAACCAATTTGAAACCAACCCTTGCAGCCTTGCAGCAGATACAAGTGCAACTAATTAAAAATGAAAAAATGTCCGCTTTAGGAAAGCTATCAGCAGGTGTTGCTCACGAAATTAATAATCCGATCGGCGTTCTCATGGGCCACATCAACTACGTTAAAGAGTATTTTCAATACTTAATCGCACATCTAGCCCTCTATCAGCAACACTATCCCAACCCAGCAGCACCCATTCAAGAGAATGCCGAAGATATTGACCTAGAATTTTTAATCGAAGACTTGCCCAAGTCGCTAAATTCAATGCAAATAGCGATCGATCGCATCAGGAACATCAGCAATTCAATTCGTACCTTTAGTCGGCATGACTCCACGAAAGTTTTTTGTAACATTCATGATAACATTAACAGTATTCTCTTAATCCTGAAATGTCGCCTCAAAGCTAACCAAAACCGTCCTGAGATTGAAATCATCAAAAATTATGGCGATTTACCAAAAATCGAGTGTTTCTCCGGTCAATTAAGCCAAGTATTTATGAATATTCTGGTAAACGCGATCGATATGTTTGACGAAATGGCACAAACTCGGTCTTCTGCCGAAATTAAAGCTCATCCTCAACAAATTTCGATTCGTACAGAAATCCTCTCAGACCAGGTTAAAATCAGCATTAGAGATAATGGCTTAGGTATGAGTGAAGATGTGAAAGCTAAAATATTAGTAGATTGTTTATTTTTTTACCCAAAAACAGTTGGTAAAAGCCCAGGATTGGGACTGAAGATCGCCCATCAAATTGTGGTAGAAAAACACGGAGGTGCGATCGAAGTAAATTCAACACTGGGACAAGGAACAGAATTTATAATTATTTTGCCAGTTGGTGGGTCGTAGAAGTCTGGATTTTGTAGTAAACCTCAGATTTAGTAGGGTGCGTCGCCACAAATAATCTGCAAGTTCCATTGAATATCTCACAGCGACGCACCCTACAGAATAGATAATGTAGGGAACGATCGCACTTATTCTTAAATCTGAGTTAGATCGATACCCAATTCTTGCAGTTTAGCAGCCATGCGATCGCGCTGTTGCTGGATTTCATCGCGCTGTTGCTGAATTTCATCGCGCTGTTGCTGAATTTCATCGCGCTGTTGCTGGATTTCATCCCGCTGTTGCTGAATTTCATCCCGCTGTTCGATTAACTCGACATAAGACAAAAACCGCTGTCCGTCGGGACGAATTATCTCTAATTCTGGTTCTGCAAATACGAACCGGACTCCTAAACGCGGACTAACCCAACCATCCAAGGATTCAATTACCGTTAATCCTGTGTCCGCTCTTTGCCATCCAGTCAGATCGTTATTATCTGGATCGTAGAGATAATATTCTTCCACACCAAAGCGGTTGTAAAACTGCAACTTCAGCGCCATTTCCGATAGCGTATTTCCCGGCGACAAAATCTCAAAAACTACCTGCGGCGCGATATTATCTTCCAGCCATTGCTGGTAAGAACCGCGATATCCTTTAGGTCTGCCAAATACCACCATAGCATCGGGTGCGCGCTTCGTTTTATTGTCACCTTGGACGGGATACCACAATAAATCTCCGGCTACGAATACAGTTGGATTGTCTTTAAATAATGCTTCGCACCCTTCTTTGAGTTTGACAATCCAACCAAATTGAAGCGTATTATCTGACATGGGCTGTCCGTCGCTGTCTGGATACAGAACTTTTTCTGGTTGTTGAGTTGGCGGTAACTTAGTTTGTAATTGAGAAGTCATTTCATTTCTACCAGAAACTTCCACACCTAATTATAACCGACGAGAATGCCTCAACTGGTTTCAGCTTCAAGCTTTTAGGCTTCAGGGTCGATCGCCCGCCAGCGCACCCTAACTATAAATGAGCCCAAATCGCTAAAATAAAAAAAAGATACGTAATAGGCAGGCCCGTTCAATGATCCCAACAGTTATAGAACAATCCGGTCGCGGCGAACGCGCCTTTGACATTTACTCGCGACTCCTGCGCGATCGCATCGTCTTCTTGGGCCAACAGGTTGACTCCGACTTAGCCAACCTGATCGTAGCCCAATTGCTATTTTTAGACGCTGAAGACCCGGAGAAAGATATTTACCTCTATATCAACTCCCCCGGCGGATCGGTAACGGCAGGTATGGGCATTTTTGACACGATGAACCACATCCGCCCCGATATTTGCACTATTTGTCTTGGTTTGGCCGCCAGCATGGGCGCTTTTCTGCTGAGTGCGGGCGCTAAAGGCAAGCGCATGAGTCTGCCTCACTCCCGGATTATGATCCACCAACCTCTGGGCGGAGCTCAAGGACAAGCTACTGATATTGAAATTCAGGCGAAAGAGATTTTGTACCACAAACAACGCCTGAATCAATTTTTGGCAGATCATACCGGTCAGCCGCTTTCCCGCATTGAAGAAGATACCGAACGCGATTTCTTTATGTCGGCTGAAGAAGCAAAGGATTATGGTTTGGTCGATCAAGTGATCGATCGCCGTCCTTCTGCTAGCCGCCCGATCGCTGCTGTGGTGTAAATTAAAAATCAAAAATCAACAATGGGGAAATCTTCTTCATTGTTGATTTTTGATTTTTACTGTCGGCTTAATTCCTTTTCATTAAATAGGTTTGTAGTGAGGACTTTAGTCCTCAGACAGCAGGATTTAAGTCTTCAATACGAAACTATTTTGGGAGCATCTCAGTTTGGCTTTTATAGTGCTGTCCCGGCTCGCGAGTTGTAGAATACGCAAGCGGGGACAGCACTATAATAAAAAAAATTGTTTTTGCAAAACTGAGATGCTCCCCCTATTTGAAACTTTTTTACGGTAACTTCTTTGATAGTGAAGACTTTACTCCTAAGAAGGACTGAAGTCCTCACTACAAACCTGAAAGAAGGACTGAAGTCCTCACTACAAACCTGAAAGAAGGACTGAAGTCCTCACTACAAACCTGTGATTTTTAGGGTAGAGATTCGAGATATTGCAGGAAGTCGAACAATTGTTCTCTATTTAAGAAGTGTCGCGCTTCTTTGCCGTAACCTTGTTTGAGATAATCTTTTCCTTGGTTGGCTGTCCATCCCAATCTCTTGATTTCTTCGGTGGTTCTGCTGTAGATTTCCAGATATTCTAAGAAGTCTGCCAACTGTTCGCTCGAAAGTTCTCTCTGCGATGACTTGCCATAATTTTGTTCGAGACAGTCGGTTTCCTGTTTTTTTGTCCATCGCAGCCGTTTGAGGATGGCATCTATTTGGGCGATCGTATCAGAATCATCTTCGATCGCATCGCTGGGAGTTCCTACGGCGATCGGTTGCAATTCCCGGACTTCGGCCGCACCCTGCGACAGTTCGCTTTGGCTAGTATTTGGCACTTCCAATTCTGGAAGCGGTTCGCCGTAGCTGGAAGACAGCCAAGCGTCCGAGTCTAACTGCTTTGGTACAAATCCCACTGCCGGAGGTAAATCAACTGTTGGCGGCAAAGGTTCCGCTACAGGTGCGATCGACTCTGCATTTAATTTGGGTTCGGCATTGACAAAATTGCTTTGATGCGGTATGTCAACTTTGTCTGGAACAGGCATTTCTAAAACCGGCAGCGGAGCAAGGGCTGGCGGAACGGGAACGGGAACGGGAACAACCGGAGCCGGAGCCGGAACGGGAACAACAGCAACCGGAGCCGGAACGGGAACAGCAGCAACCGGAGCCGGAACGGGAACAGCAGCAACCGAAGCCGGAGCCGGAACGGGAACGGGAACAGCAGCAACCGGAGTCGGAGCAGCAGCAAATGCGAGGACAGCAATTGCTCGCGATCGGGCGCGGTCTTCAGCATCCTCAACAGACTCAGCAGCGGACATACCAGTAGCGAGAGTTTTGCCGTCAACCTGAACCAGACAGCGAACCACAAACTTACCGTGATGAATAGTCAGCAACTCACAGATCAACTGTCCAGCGGGATAAAGGGCGCGAAATTCAGCAAACATAATTTTTTGACCCCGAAACCAGAAGGGGCTGATGACTTAAGTTTAGTACAACCCAGAGAAAACATTTTTCTGAAAGCACATATTCAACATACAATAAATGTAAGGTGAATCATCCGCGCAACCTTTCACGCGACTAAACCCTATCCCACATCCGGCGGTTTAAGCTAACAAGCACCGGGCGTCATTTCTACCTATAGGACATGACACAGCAACTAGGCAAAAGTAGTAAAAGTCTCCGGTTTTGTGTACCTTGCACTTTCTACAGCACAGATTGCTCCCTACCCTGAATTGCACCTCCGTCCGCAAGGGCAGAACGCTTGCAAAAACAGGGGTATCGCAGCGGCGAGCTACTAGCAATTTTGCCTTGAGACGGTAAAATCTTTGGCTTTAGCACAAGGCAAGAGGCACTTCAAAAAGCAGAAGAAAGCAGGAAAAAGGCAGAAGGAAAAAGGCAGGAGGCCCAAATGCAAATTTTCTCCCTCTGCATCTCTCCATCTCCCGATCCAGGACTCAACCCGTCGCTTTCAGCATCGAGTCATCTTTTAAGAACCGACAGGGGCTTTCTACTTCGCGAAGAGCTCGGCGCTGCAAGCCAAAAGCAAAGGAACCAACGCTAAAAAATTGTATTGGGGAATAGGGTATGGGGTATTTGTCTGCACCATCATCTGTCATTTGCAGACAGACAGCAGACAATTAGCGACTGCTGGTGTGGGGAAATAATCTGAAAAAATCCCCGCGCACGGGTAGCACGGACTGTGCTGGTATCTCCACCTACTAACCCGCGCATTTGTTGGGAAGCAGGCACAGCGAGGGCAAGAAAGGGTGCGGCTGATTTCGCCAAAATTAGACTAATTGCTGGAAACAAGAGGATCGATCGCTACATGGAATTTTCTATCGCTGCACTGCTGGCAAATTTTACAGAAGACAAATTAGTGGCTCCCAAAGCACTAGAAAAAAAACTCGACTGCAATGATGAAACCAGTCAACTCAAACTTCAAATTGCATTAGAAGCTCTAGAGAAAATTGGTATATTAGTCAAAGACAAAGGCCGCTATCGTCGAGTAGCTGAAGATGACGTAGTAGAAGCAAAACTGCGCTGTTCGAGCAAAGGATTTTGCTTTGCAATTCAAGATGCTGAAGGTTCAGAAGACGTTTACGTGCGGGAAAGTCACCTCTCGACAGCTTGGAATGGCGATCGAGTTTTAGTCAAAATTATCAAAGAAGGTAGCCGCCGCCGATCGCCCGAAGGCGAAGTCATGCTGATCCTCGAACGCGCCAACCCCTCGGTACTGGCGCGAGTCAAGCAAACCGCCACCCCCACCGGCCGCGTCAGCTACAGAGCAATTCCCCTGGACGATCGCCTGCTGTTTGAACTAGACTTGCTCGCCAACGGTACAAATCTCCAAGAGGCGATCGACCATTTAGTACACGTCGAAGTCAAACGCTATCCCCTAGGAACCCACCGCCCAGTCGGCAAAGTAGTACAGGTACTCGGTTCCGACGCCGAAGCCGCCGACGACCTCGACATTGTATGCTGCAAGCACGACTTGCCGCGCTCCTTCCCCGCAGCCGTCATCAAAGCAGCCGAAAATTTGCCCAGCAAAGTCAAAAAAACTGACATCAAAAAACGGCTAGATTTGCGGAACATCTTGACTGTTACCTTCAGCAGAAATGAACCGATAGAAACCAACGGCGAAAATGATGCCCCGAAAACTCAGCAGGAAAGTTTCTCAGACGACGCAACCGAAAACGAGTTTGACCCCACTTCATTCCTCTCGGATCCGCCAATAGAACACGCATTGTCGATCGAAAGTCTGAAGTCCGGCGGCTGGCAAGTTGGAATCCACGTCACCGACGCCGCCGAGTACGTACAGCCGGAAACCCCCCTAGACCGCGAAGCCCGCAAACGAGGCACAGCAGCCCATTTGGGAGAAAAAATCATTGCCGTACTGCCAGAACTCCTCAGCGATCGCTGCTCCCTGCTGCTAGACACCGAACGGCTGGCATTCAGCATCATGCTCACCCTAGACGAATCAGGAGAACTCCTAGAATACGAAATTCAAACCAGCGTCATTCACATTGACTACCAGCTAACCTACGAGCAAGCTCAAGCAATTGTCGAACCAGGCTCCGATGCCGAAGATCGCGCTTTATCCTCCGCCCTCCGTCCTTTCCTAGCTCAAATCTCCGCAGCCTCACAGGCTGCCAGACACGCGAGGCTCAAGCGGGGAGCTTTTGAACTAAATTTGCCAGACGCTAACTCTCACTTCGACGATGAAGGCGAATTAGGAGCTTTTGCAACGGCTCCCGCCGCCCAGTCGGCTGTCTCCGAGTTGGTCGTACTCGCCAACGAAGCTGTCGCCACCCACCTGCAAGCCTTGGGAGTGCCAGCAATCTACCGCGTCCAACCGATGCCAGATCCGGCAGACATTCAAGAGTTCATCAAACTCTCCAACAACCTCGGAGGCGAACTGTATCTCGAAAACGAGGAAGAAGTTCTGCCCTTTGACTTCCAGCGATTTACCCAACAGTTTGCCGGCCTCAAGTCCGAAAGAGTTCTCACCTACCTGCTCGAAGACACGATGAAGCCCGCTGTTTACAGCACAACTCCCAAGCCGCACTTCGGTTTGGCGCTGTCAGGTGGCTACACGCGCTGCACTTCGCCACTTTCCCGCTACGCCGATTTACTGGTGCTGCGGGTGTTGCACGCTGTGTTAGAGCAAGGGCGAAGCAGCCGTACAACTCGCGCTAAGGAAAAAGTTAACCTGCACCATTCCTCCTGTCACGGTCAAATTACTTGGAATGTCCTGCCGCCAGACTTGCATCACGAGTTTGAGACAGAGTTTGCAGCGGCGGTGGTACACCTGACGGAACGCGAAAGGGTTGCTGAGGATGCCGAAAGCGATTTGCAGGGATTGAAGAAAACCGGATTGATGAAAGAGCGCACCGGTCAAACTTTCCAGGGTTTGATTACAGGGGTGCAGTCTTACGGTTTCTTTGTGGAAATTGAGGTGCGGCCGCCAGAAAGCGAACTTTTGCGAGTTGAAGGGTTGGTGCACGTTTCTTCGCTGAAGGATGATTGGTATGAATATCGATCGCGCCAGCAAACTCTAGTTGGCCGCAAAAACCGCAATCAGTACCGTTTGGGCGATCGGGTAGAAGTTCAAGTCAAGAGCGTTGACTACTACCGCCAGCAAATTGATTTAGTTGCTGTTGGCGGCGGCAGCCAAGCTTTTGATGATGAGGAATAGTCAGTTGACAGTTGACAGTTGACAGTTGACAGTTGGCAGTTGGCAGTTGGCAGTTGGCAGTTGACAGTTGACAGTTGACAGTTGGCAGTTGGCAGTTGGCAGTTGACTGTTAACTTGCCTCAATATTTAGTTGTGATTGTCTACCAACTAAGTATTTAGATATGGGCTACAAACTATATTAACCAATCATCAACAAACAACTAACAACAAACAACAAACAACTAACTAATGACAACTAACAAATAACAAATAACAAATAACAAATAACAAATAACAACTAACAACTAACTAATGACAACTAACTACCCGCTGATTGTAGGAGTGACTGGAGCATCGGGACTGATTTACGCCGTGCGAACATTAAAATATCTCTTGGAAGCCGATCGAGCCGTCGAACTGGTAGCATCAAAATCTACCTACATGGTTTGGCAAAGCGAACAGAACATCCGAATGCCCGCAGAACCGACTCTGCAAGAAGAATTCTGGCGAGAACAAGCAGGAGTACCCAATTCTGGCAAACTCCGGTGTCATCCCTGGCAAGATGTTGGTGCTAATATTGCTAGCGGATCGTTTCGCACCCAAGGGATGATGATTATTCCCTGTAGCATGAGTACACTAGGCAAATTGGCGGCTGGCTTGAGCTCGGATTTACTCGAAAGAGCGGCCGACGTTCAGCTCAAGGAAGGGCGTAAATTGGTACTTGTACCTAGAGAAACCCCTTTTAGTTTGATTCACCTGCGGAATTTGACGACCTTAGCAGAAGCTGGAGCTAGAATTGTGCCAGCGATTCCCGCTTGGTATCACAATCCCCAAACAATTGAAGATTTAGTAGACTTTGTGGTGGCTCGTGCTTTGGATCAGTTGGGGATTGATTGCGTTCCTCTCAAACGCTGGAAGGAAGAAGACTTCATAGTTGACAGTTGACAGTTGACAGTTGACAGTTGACAGTTGACAGTTGACAGTTGACAGTTGGCAGTTGACAGTTGATAGTTGGCAGTTGGCAGTTGGCAGTTGGCAGTTGGCAATAACCAATAACCAATAACCAATAACCAATAACCAATAACCAATAACCAATAACCAATAACTAATAACCAATAACCAATAACCAATAACCAATAACCAATAAAAATTTGATATGCGTCCTGTATTATTGCTAGTGATTGTGGTAGGGCTAACTATTTTTGCCTTACAAAATGTGGAGCCGGCATTATCGCTGGTATTTTTGGGAATTCGATCGCCCGCTTTACCCTTATCTATCTGGATTTTGCTCAGCATGGGGACGGGAGTTGTCACGTCTTTATTGATTTCTGCTTTGCTTTCCTTTTCAAATTACCTATCTCAAACACGCGATCGCAGCGGCCGCGACATTCGCAGCCGTGAGGCTGTCTCACCAGACAGGAGAACAGCTTACGCGCCACCTCCTCCTCCCAGAAAACAGGAGATTGACCCCGATTTTGAGACGGAAAATAGCCAAACTTCCGATCGAACTGAGTACGGGACACCGGCAGGCTACACTCCGCAGACTTTCCAACAAGAAACTCCAAACCCTGCTGTTGCCAAGAATTACGATCGACCGACAATTATTCAAGCCGCAGATGATGAAGATGATTGGGTTTCAAATAGCTCAAAATCGGTCTCTGGCGGCAGCGATGATGATTGGGGGGACGATCGAGATTTTGCCGATCGACCGCAGGCAAATGACGTTCCAGCAGCAAATCCGAGGGCTTACGAATCGAAGCAGGAACCAAAAAGCAAGTCTTGGGCTGGCTCAGTATACTCCTATGGCTATCGAGATCCCAGCAAGTCGGGGGTGGGACAAACAGAGTCTGTCTACGATGCAGAGTATCGGGTGCTGGTTCCCCCGCAAGATCCCATACCTTCACCGGGTGGCGCCCAAGTCCCCCAAAATCCTAGTGCAGGCACAGAGGATGATTGGGGATTGGATGAGGATGATGTCTTTGATGAGGACGACTCACGTCCCAGCGACGGCCCGATTAACCTGAATCCCCAGTAACAGTTCAGGGGTAGCGGACTTTCAGCGGGATAGACTTAACGCCGCTCTCGGCGATCGCTGCCATCCGATCGCAAAACCCGCGCCAACCAGATTCATTGATCAGCCCAATACAGCCGGCAGTACCCGGTACGTTGGCGTCAAAATGAATGCCAAGCTCCGCACGGACGCCCTTGTCGGAAATTACCGGATCCGGCGTAATGTGAAAGAAAAACCCTTCGATTCCCCTAGTTTCGAGCCAGTAAGGATCTGTCGGGATCTCGTAATCGCCTTCAGGTATCGGCCCTTTACCCCTCGCCCATTCGTCGCCGGGCCGCTGCCAATCAGCACAGCCGGAAGTAGCTAGGTAGTCGATCGGCTTTCCGTCCGGATAAATCAGTTGAAGGTTGCCGTACAAAAGTTCAGAGGCAACTATTAAACCCATCGTAAAAATTAATTGCATCTCCGCACAATCTCCTTTTTGATTTCATCAAGTGCCGATTCATTCCTGTTTATCTCTCCGGCAATTTCTTCGATCATCTCCGGAGTCTGCGCGCATTTTTTCCTAGCGCGAAGATTTGAAATGTCTTTGGTCAGCCAAGGGATAACCTCCAAAAGCGACTGGACTTCTGCACCTGGGTTGGCTAACAATGCTTCTGCTACTGCTACTGACATTATTGCAACCTCCTGACTTCCGAAATGGCGGCCCGCCAATTTTCAAGACTATCAAGCCGCTTGCCGAAAAACTCAACATCCCGCCGGATTTCAGTTCGCTCCTCTGCCGATTTAACAGCCTCGTCCTGCATTTCGCGCAGGTACTTAACAACAGTTCCCAATACCCCGAGAACTATAGCCAATACTGCTAAATCTATTTTGAGCAACGTTGAAGTTAAGTTCATAATTTGCTGTACAAAATAATCAGTCCTATTTTTTCCGGTACATGGAACCCCAATACCAGCAACTAAGCGAACAAAATCACGTGATTTTAGTAACAGACTCAGAAGCGAGTATTCAGACCCGCAGCGACAAAACTTACACAACTCACGACTTTATGGAAATGATTGCAGGCTTCCTGAAAAGTTACTTATTTGGGAATAGTTTTGACCTGTGGACAAAAAGTGGCGTGCACTGCAACTTACTTAAGGTTGGCTCGCCTGGATGGACTCAGGGAAAAATTCGGGTCAGGTTTGTCCTAGAGTTTGCCCCAGACGAGCCTAATAACGAAACTTAAGCCTCAACTAAGCGGCTGGAGTTTCGGGTGTCACTTCAGCTTCAGGCGCGATGTCAAGAACTTCTGAAGACATCCGGCTGGCGATATCGTTTAAGGAAGCAATTGCTTCGTTGAGCGATTCCTGGGTTTCGCCAGAGCCACCGGATTGTTCGTCAATCTTTTTGATAGCCTGAAAAGCCACATTGAAAGCTGCGACAACTGCTTGACAAAATGCTTTGTTCATGGTCATTTACCTCTCGTTGAATGAGTGATTTTGAGCGTGTTAAAAATTGGGGCCAATTAAATTCTCCAATTGGCTCGTAATCTCTAATATCTGCTCGGTTGGTTGATTTGCTTGCTCTCCCGCAACCTCGACCCGAATGTAGTAACGTGGTTCCTGGATTACTGCCCTGTAAAAGCGGTAATACCGCCTTATTTGCACTTTGAAAACAGCCAGGCCCAAGTCTACGTCATCAGGTAAGACAGGCAAAGCAAGCAAGATTTTGTTTGTTGATGGATAAACAATTGTGGCTTGTTCTTCGACGGGCAAACCCCCGTCTATCTGCCAGACTCTGCGAACGAGTAACCTTGATATGATTTCCGAAATCGATCCGTTAGATACGTATGTCAGCCCGACTAAGTTTTGTCTGTCTGCGGCGCTTTCGCTGGTTTCTTGCCAAACGTTTGGCACAGGTTCGACAGTACCTAAATCTACCCAAGCCATTAGTAACTAAAGCTCCATCCGTTATTCGCCTGCACCGACAATCTTTACGGGATAGCAAACATCTACCAATCAATTAGAAATTCTTCGATGTCTTTGAAATCGCTTTCATACCATTCCGATTCTTCGGGTGGCACGTACATATCGCCGTAGACATTTTGCTGGTGCTGTTCGTACTCCCCCCCAAGAATGTAATCTTGGAATTCAGAATTACTAACGCTCCTCAAAACTCCGCCCATGGCTGCATCTGGCACAAAACCAAAGCAGCCCTTCGCGTTTACTGCACTTTCCCAACCCGGAGGGATTTGACTCAATGTTGCATTGAATTGTTCATCCCCAGGGAGGATTAGTCGAAGGCAATTACTGGTGCTTTCGTTTGCGTCCATCCTGTTGGTAATGCTCCACTCGGATCGTAAAAAGTTGATAAAGTTTTAGAGCTATCCGAAGCCCCGCCTGTGCCCGTAACCCCAATAGTTACTGAGGCTTTAGGGGGTTTTGGAGCGTCTGCCCCGAAACAAAGCTCGTTAAAGTCTCCAGGCACAGCAAGCTTGATACCCAACTGCCCGATTACTGCTTCAGTTACGTTAGTAATCGTCACTTTCGGAAGTTGCCAAGCGTATTTAATGCCGTTGAAGGTAACGTAAACAGTTTGAATGAACGAATTAGGTCTTAAAGTTGCTGTATGCAACGGCGGTCTCGTTACCTTTTGCTTGCTGATTCTCCACCCAGCTACCTTAAGCGCCGTAATCGAACCAACAGCGCAAAACGAGGAAGTAAACCTCAGCCCAGTCCGCCGGCTTGCTCGCCTCGGTTTGGGAAAACTGCTAGCCAAAACAGTTCCTACAGGGGGAGCTGCTGGGGTAGCAATCGCCACCTGCCCTAATGTCGTTCTGTCGCCAGCGGGAATGTTTGTCCAGAAGGCGTAATTTACCCCGCCAGATTCAACGCCTGCGTCAGAAGTGGCAATTTTAATCGGTACGAAGACAAGGTCTTTCTTGTTGTATTTACTTTGAGAACCCATAGATTTTTAGGTAAATTTTAGTGTGGCTTCCTTAAGCCAGGTTGTTAGCAGTGATGTAAGTCAAAACTTCTTGAAAGTGGTTTTCGTCGAAGGATTTTGGGTAAGTCTGATCCCATGCCTGCTGAATCTTGCCACCAGCAATCGCGTAAGTAAACGCGTGCGCCCCCCCGGAATAAGCGTTGTAATCGTGAATAACTGGGGTCTCGTGGCTTGCCAAAATAAACCTAAAAGTAACCTCGGCTTTCTCTAGGCAGTCCAGCATCCTACCGTACTCATTCATCCCGCACGCCACGAGTTCGGCTCCCAATTCTTTGCACTTGTCGGCAAATGTTGAAAGTGTTTTGAGAGATTCAATTCTTGGCCCGACTTGCCAGTCTTCTCGCGGTTCGCCGATAAAAATCAGCACCAAGCATTTTTGGTCAAAATCACGAATTGAAATAGGCTCATTATTGATATCGACAGCAGGGATTTTGTTGCGGTAGTCGTTTCCCTCGCAAAGGTAAAATTCTGGAGCAACATCTCCTACTTTTAGCGTTTCTGGCATATCGGTAAACCTTAGTTGTCTTCGCTCAGGCTAATTCTTTTTCCCCAAGCCTGTCAACAGCCTAAAACCCTTACGCAGAGGTCATTTCAAATACAGGACTTTACGGACAACCCTAGGGTTGTTCCTTAGTACCTTAACTTAGGACAATGATTGTAAAGTTTTATTAAGCACATGAACTTGATAATTTACCCGATGCTGGGGACAACCAGCCAAAGAGCTATGGTTAGGGCAGCCTCTAGGTTTGGCAGGCCTTATGCCTATCGACCTAGGGGAACGCTGCTGAACCGGCTTTCAAAGGAAACTGGACTGTCCGTAGAGGAAGTCAATTCCCAAATTCAGCGGGAGCGTCGGTACCTTCTAAAAATTTATAAATAAGCTAGCCCAGCGGTTCCAAGTCTACCGGTTGACTTTCAGTCCACAAGTCCATTTCGATCCTCTGCTCGTCCCAGATGCGATCGGATAAATCGCTCCGCCCTTGCAAGTCGTCAGAGCGGCGCCGCCATACTAAAACGGCTTTCGACGGGTAAACGATATAAGGTTGCTGCCTGCGTCGGGCAGTTGGGTTTGTGTAGCTGGAGTCGCGGGCGCCGTTGGGAACTATTTCCGCAGTGGATAAAGCTAGCAGCTCTTCTATTTTGTTGAGTCCCTCGTTCTCTGTGCTGGCGTAGACCTGCATCTGGCGGCCGTTATTTAGTTGCGCCGTGACTAGCTTTTGTCCGCTGGTGTAGAGCTTGGCGGCTAGCTTAATCTTGTCCCAAGTCAATCCGCGTTTGGCGTCGGGAATTGTCACTTGCCGTTTGCGAGCTCGTTTTCCATCTGGCATTACCCAGGGTGGCTGCTGCTTTTCCTTAAACTCAATGATTAAATAGCGTTCTTGGAAGCTCGGTCGCATGTAGTCGTCAACAGGGGTACCGTTGATAAGAACCCCCACGTCCCGATTGCCGAGCATTTGGTGAGTCGCCAAAACATTAACAACAGTCGGCCTCATCACTGCTTCAGGGCCAGACAATACAATGCGCTCGTCCGGCACCGATCGATCTGGGGTAATTTCTATGGTGCGATCGACTCCAAGCACAGAATTGTTTGCAACTCTCTGCATCGCCAGCCAAGCATCTATGCCACCAGCAACCGCGTAACCGGCCTCGATGCAAGCCCAGGGGGAACGCATCTTATTGAAGACTGTTCGCCAGTCGTGAGTATATTTTGAGATAAATTCACCATGCTTAGAAGCTACAGAGACGCTTTATAATGAATTTTGTAAGAAAACAGTCATTGATTA
>NZ_JAHRFA010000076.1:0-31915 GCF_020883045.1 Microcoleus sp. CAWBG58
ACTCGAATTTGCCGATCGCACCAACGATTGCTCAAAATCCAGCGCCGAACTCGAATTTGCCGATCGCACCAACGATTGCTCAAAATCCAGCGCCGAACTCGAATTTGTCACCAGCGCCCACAATTACTCAAAATCCAGCGCCGATATCAAATTTGTCACCAGCGCCCACAATTACTCAAAATCCAGCGCCGAACTCGAATTTGTCACCAGCGCCAACGATTACTCAAAATCCATCGCCAACAATTACTCAAAATCCAGCGCCGAACTCGAATTTGTCACCAGCGCCGACAATTACTCAAAATCCAGCGCCGAACTCGAATTTGTCAGCAGCGCCCACAATTACTCAAATTCTCCCTGCTACCCCACCAATAAATCTCGCACCGATACTGACACCGGAACTCGCTCCGGCGCTCTCCAGCAACGGGCTTCCCAGCACAAATCCTTTATTTTCTGCCAGCTTGCAAGAGCAAAACCAGATATCTAATTCCTTGCAACAGCCTAATTCACGTCGCGAAACCTCGAATATTATTGACGTTTCCAGCTTGCCAGTTAACCCCAGCGCCATTATTTTTCCGGTAGAAAACAGATTTACCAGGGAGTTTGTCGATTACCTGAATTTGCCACAAACAAATAAACGCGCCACCCTGGAAGAGTCTCAAAAAATTCTTCGCAGCGTCGCACAAGGCACCGGTATCAAACCAGCTCTCGTATATATGAGCTTTGTACCCAATGGTTCTACATTCGATCGACCTTACAACAGTTCGCCGCTGTTGCGCGTAGAACAGCAAATTAAAAGCTCTGACGAACTCGAAGTAATGGTAATCGCCCCCGATAGCGCGCCCTTTCGCGTGCGGATCGCTGGAACCTCTCGCGCCGAGGTAATGGAAACTATTCGGAAATTTCGCAACGAACTGACTAATCCGGTAAAGCGCAACACTAAAACTTATTTACCTTTAGCTCAGCAGCTTTACCAGTGGATGATAGCGCCGATCGAGGCAGAGTTACAAGCCAAAGGTATTCAGAATCTATCTTTTATTGCGGATATGGGGTTGCGATCGATACCGATGGCGGCGCTCCATGACGGGAAAGGCTTTCTGATAGAGCGTTACAGCGTCGGCTCAATGCCGAGTCTGAGTTTGACAGATACCAGCACCACTAAGTTGCCAAATACACAAGTTCTGGCAATGGGTGCGTCACAATTTCCCAATATGAGTCCTTTACCTGCGGTGGAAATAGAAGTTTCGACAATTATCCCGCAGGAGTCGCCCAGTAAGTCTTTCTTGAACCAAGCTTTCACTCTGGCAAATTTGAAATCGCAGCGCCAGCAGTACCCTTTTGGGAGAATTCACTTGGCTACTCACGCCGAATTTCGATCGGGAAACCCCAGCGAATCCTTTATTCAGTTGTGGGATACTAAACTGCGTTTGAATCAGTTGCGGGAGATGGGATGGGGCAGTCCGCAGGTTGATATGTTGGTTTTGAGTGCTTGCAGGACTGCTGTGGGCGATCGAGAATCGGAGTTAGGCTTTGGCGGATTAGCCGTGCAAGCAGGGGTTAAATCGGCTCTAGCGACTCTCTGGTATGTCAGCGACGAGGGCAGTTTGGGATTGATGGCAGACTTTTACGGCCAGTTAAAAACTGCTCCGATGAAGGCCGAGGCTTTGCGGCAAGCGCAATTAGAGATGTTGCGCCAACAGGTGCGGATTGAAGGGGGGATATTGCGGACTTCTGTGGGTAATGTGCAGCTACCTCCGGAAATGACAAAGAAAGGGATTCAGAATTTTTCTCATCCCTACTATTGGGCGGGTTTTAGAATGATTGGCAATCCTTGGTAATCAGATTTGTTGTATAGGTACGTAGTTGGGCTTTAGCCCTCTCGATCTACACGTCCAAAGAGCAATACGGTAGACTTAACGCTTTTTGACGAATATCATCTCACAATTTTATAGGAAATACAGGCATTTTTTGCAAGTCAGATTGTTCTTAAGTCAACTGTATTTGTCTAAAGATGGTTCAAGCCCAACTACGTACCTTTGTCTCGCTCTAAAGAGGGCTAAAGCCCAACTACGTACCTTTTTTTATTAATATGATAGTTGCGTCTAATATCGTGTCCGGTCGATTGACCGCGATAATATCTGTTCGTAGTGCGGACTTCAGTCCGCAATATGCTGCGGACTGAAGTCCGCACTACGAACAGTATTGTAGGGTGCGTCAGCCCGCAGTGTTTTCCTGCTTCCCTTGGGGCAATCGAGCTGACGCACCCGGAGGGCTATTATCACAATTTAAATGCGAAACAGCTTATTGCGGACTGAAGTCCGCACTACGAACAGTTGTTTGTTATAGTAATCGACCGGACATGATATAATATAATATGCCACCAAAGCTTTGAGCGATGCTTTCTATAATTTCACATTTCTCCTTCGTGCTATAAAATTACCTTGCTTTTTAAGGGGTTAGGAATCTGTTTTAATTAAACCGTATTGCAGTATAAAAATGCTTGCATAACCTCTTGTATTCTCTAGCTCACGTGTGGGAATATGCTATTAAAAAAAGTCTCCTAGTTATCTAGAAGACTTCGATTGCTTATTCGATCGATAAGTTTTAAGGTAGAGGTCAGGGCGTAGCTTTTTTGATTCTGTTTCGGTCTTAGAACAAGATAGCAGCTAGCATTTATAGCGCGCGATTTTTGTCCTGAGACTCAAACAAGGAATAGATTTTTTAGCAGTTTTTCCTGACACTCCACGCCCAGAATTTACGTCGAAAAAGTTAGCTACACGCAGATAATCGTGCCGCTCTTAGAAACACACTTCCACGACGAGAAAGGAGTCGTGCGATAACAAGCCTTTGCCTCATACTTGAGACAGCTACCTTGCAAGCACACTTTAATTGATGCCTTCGCTAAAAGGATATTGGCTTGAAGTGTCTGGCACTTATTGAGACCTATATTGGCGCAGACTGCTTCAATTCCTGCTAGTTTCAAGCAGACTTTAAAGCCTGCGCCAACTTTGGTATAGCAAATTGCGATCGGGCCAACTATACTAAAGCAACCAGCCAGGGCTTCATGAAGCTCTAAAGTTGCTGACATCTGCTCCTCTGCTGCGGCTACTTCCGCTGCTGCCGCTCCACCTTCTGAACTAACCATGGTGGCTAGTCCTTCCCCATCTAGGAATTCCAAGGGATCGTAGTCGAGTTCAATCATTTCATGGTTTGCCATCATCTTGTCTCCTGAATTTAAGGTTGAATTGTTGTCAATTAAATACCTCAGCTTTCACAGCAACTACATTGAGGCTGTTTGCTTTGTGTATGCTCTAATTCTCTTCAACCTAAACTCGGGCAACAATACGACGATCCGCGTATAGGATTGTAAATAAAATGCAACAAATTACTCGGGCAGCATCCCCAATTTTTCCAGAGCAACCATCACAGCAGCCGTTCGGGTTTGTACGCCGAGTTTGCAATAAAGGTGCTCCAAATGTTTTCGCACTGTTCCTTCAGTGCAACCGAGAACTTTAGCAATCTGAGCATTGCTTTTATCTTGGGAAATCCAGAAAAGAACCTCTGCTTCGCGTTTGGTGAGTCCTAGCAATTCCAGACCAGAAACAGAGAATTTTTGCAGTTCTTTTTCCTCCAACAGCAAGAGATATTGCTCGCCGATGGGTTCGGGAATCAGACGGACGCTCAACTGTTTTCCTGCTTGCTGAACGTGCAACGGTAAACACTTAGATGGAACATTGCCGTTGAATTTAAGTCTCGAAATCTGTTGCTTGAACCAATGTTGTAAGAGTTCTGGCAATGAGTGTGGCGCGCGGGATAAAAAATACTGGCTCAACAGTTGTTCGGCGCGTTGAGCGATGAAGCGCACCTGTCCGTCTACAGCCAAAACGATCGCACCTAAGCGATCGAACATTTGCTGGAATTGTGCGAGTATTTGGTAAATTTTGCTGAATGCTGGGTTATTTGCCTCTGCCTGAATCTGGTGCAGCATCCTCGGATTGAGGACACAACCATCTTTCGCGATCGCCTTCTTGGGTACCACCGGTGTTAAAGTATCTGGAGCTGAGCCGCTGCGATCGCTCTCGACTTCGATAATATAATGTCTGTCGCTATGTTCGTAATTTCGAGCTTCAGCTTTTGCTGGTGGGAGTTTATCAAGATTTTGAGATGTCAAAATAACTTCGAGCTGCTGACTTTGTTTCTGTGAATTCACTGGAAAATCTCCATTTGCATAAACGATGAGAATGGCGAAACTAGATAGCCACAACCTCCGGCTATCTCGCTCATTTCACTATCATTAATTTCTACAGCAGTAGAAATGCACTCTGAGATTGTTTTGACTGTGAACGATTTAAGTTTCTTTTTTAATTGATAACACTGGCTAGCTGTGAGTTAACAGTCGCACGTTCGAGTGACTTGCACTTTTTTTTGTGTTGTGTTAGCTACATTCTAGGTTTATGTCAAGACTAACGCTCGATATAAAAAAGCAAAATCGGGCGGGTTTTGCCTCGCTTCTCTCGTAGATTATTAGGCGGCACCCGCCGCTAAAAGATACTATGGTTTTTTGGCAACGATCTACTTAACTCAAGAAAATGCGATGCTTTTTGCAATTTATATTATTTTAAAATAGAATGATAAAAACCCGATCGCGATCGCCAATCGGGCTGAGTGCAATTATTTGTTCAATGAGAGCGAGATCCTTTTAAGCTTGAAAGCAAATAAAGCCAGTCCTGCACCTGCAACAGCCGTGGCAGCAATATTGCTAGGTTCCGGCACTGCTTCGGCAATGCTGAGCGCGTTGATTCCCAAAGCGCGTGAAGCGAAGCTATCCCGAAGGGAATCGCCCTCAGAACTGCTATAAACGAGCCGCGAGATGTTAGCAACATCGCTGCGAACGCCGAGAAACTGCGCCGAATTATCCAGTGCTAATGAGGATGTTCCTTGGGTTGAGAAACTGCCTAACAAATTATTAGCGCTGTCAAATGCCGAGATCGATGCAGTGAATAAAAACGTATCATCTACCGCTATTTGCGTTCCGGCGGCGGCCACAGGGCGATCGAACGAAATTGTCAGCGGGCCTGGGTTTCCGACTGCTGGCGGCGGGCCTGGCCTTAAACCTGTTAACAAAACGAAATCGCCGCTGGCAAAGTTAGTCGCAATACCGGGCGCTGGTAAGGTTTGAAACAGTAAGGGAGGTGTCACTCCTGGAGTTGTAGCCTGGGGAATGCTGACATTAACTCCGAGTCCTTGTTCCGAGGTGACTGAGAAGGAATTGGGTAATACTTTAAACGGCGGTTGGACTGGCCCTAAAATCGACCAATCAAGGCGATCTGTAGCTCCTAATGTAGCGCGATCGCTCACGAATGTCAGATTAGCAGCTTGAACTGGCGGTGCTAATAGAATTAGCAGAGTGCCGATCGCAATTCCCGCAGCAGATGTTTTGGGCGATCGGGTGGTTTTGGCGATCGCTGCGAATTCCGAAGTGCGATATCGTTGTAATAGCTCGACTTGGAAATGTTGAACTTTTTCGGTAATCATAGTAATTTCTTAATTTGACCTATCCACAAATCATTACAAAACTGCGATCGTGTGCAAACAGAATGTTATAATTTCTGGAGATGTCTAATATAGTTGACATCCTGAGAATCAACTAGGATTATTTAACAATACATAACATTACGTATAATTTCGTGCTGGAATCCCGGCATAAATATCTCGATCGCACCTGCAAAAAAAGACAATTTGACTCTGGGCGAATCTGCGACAGCCTTCTGGATTAACTTAAATTGTTCCCATGTGCCCTGAAGCACCACTCGCTGTTCCAGAGTTTCGCGATCGAGAACTTGTGTCATAGAAACCGGGTTTTTGACCCATCGTGCGTAATTCCTAATGCAAAAATTGGTTCAAGCTCGACCATAACAGTTATAATTTCTCCATGTGCTTCCCTCTCTATCCCCGTTAAGCCCATGAGCAACCTTTCAAACACCCCAGGTGGCGGTGAGCCACCCGATCGCTTTAGAAATGTAGGCGAACAAATCCAAGCATTCTTCGATTATGCCGAAAAGAATCCCGATCGCGCTGTTCCTTTTTTCGTCAATATCTGGGAAACTCAAGCATCCCTAACCACGCGGGCTTTAGCGCTACAAGGCTTAGGTGTGGCTGCAAAACACGATCGCGTTGTAGAGAGTTATGAGTGATTTTTCAGGCATCCAACCAGCAGAGGGCGATCGCGGGAATTACAGGCTAAGTCAGCTCAGTCTGCGGTTATGCGTTTGGTGGGGTTCCCGCCGTCGGAGTCGAAGTAGGCTTTGATTGAGTTGGCTGATTATGTTTTTAGTCAACTTTATTAGGTGCGATCGCGCAGTTTTAGGGAAGATAATCAAATTGTGGCTTACATCTTGCCTGAAAGTTTTATATCAATTAATTGGAGTAATTTACAATGAGTGGTTTTAGATTTCTAATTTTGGAAGACCGTCAAAAAAGCTTGGAAACGACAATCGATTTTTTATTAAATTGTAAGGAATACTCTTGGGATAAAATTTATCTATTTTCTGCTTTTGTTAATGATTATGGGGTGAAACAAATAGAAAAAATTCTTGTACACCCTTATTTAAATGAAAATACGGAAGTTTTGATTGCGATCGGACAAAAAAATAATTTTAATGACCCTAGTGATATTCAAAATTTATTAAAATTTATCGACGAAGAATCAACAAAGATTAAAACTAAGTCTGTTCGTTTTATATGTCCCACAAATAACTTTCATATCAAAACCTATTGTTTTTTAGGTCGTCGTGTTAAAGACGATAAAAAAGAAATAGGTTTTTCTATCATAGGGTCATCTAATCTAACTCAGCGAGGTCTTGAATGTGAGGGAGAATTATGTATTAGTATCCAACGCTTAAACTTAACAAAAAAATTAATTTATCGTTTGTCAACTAAATATAGTAACTCGCCTCAGTGGAGTCCAGAAATAATTAGGAAGTATCAAATAGAATATGATAAAAAATACCCTGGTAAAGATCAAAATGAAGTTCTACCCATACTAAACAGACAAGATGGTAAATTCATTGAACTAGGTGTCTTGGCTGATAGTGTTCTTCGTGACCAGGCAACTAATCTCGTTAATGGTAGGGAGAAGATAAGTTGTTTCTACTCGTATGCACCCACAACTATAGAGCAAGCGAAAGAGAATTTTCCCGAACTTTCTTTATGCCTCTTATTTTCAACAGAAAACGAGATATTCAGGATTGTTGAAATCATGTCTCACTGTCCCAATGAAGAAAACACAGAAGGATGTTTTGTAACATATAGAGTAAATGTAACTTATGAGTCTGATGATATTTGTGAAATCCTTGAGAAAGAAGAGTATAAAGAGATAAAAATAGCTGAGGAAAAGTATGAGGAATATAGAGAAAGGAATGAATACCCTAAATTAGAGTATGCAACTCTAAATAAGTTTGAAAACGAAGTTAAGAAAATGCTCGACGATCCGAATTATAAAAAAGGGCTAGAAAAAGGTAAGAAGAAGATGCAGAAGATGCAATCAGAAATTGACAGACTATTAGAAGAAATAGAAGAAAGAGAAGAAATTGATCCCATCTTTTTAAAGAAAAAGCTAAAAGAAATCAGAGAATTAACTTAATGTGCCATCATTGTGTTCTCAATACTAACTTAATTTTACAATGGTTATGGGATAAAATCATCGTCTTTACCGGCCATAATAGTAATAGCAGGCTTCTTGCAAAAGTGCCATTAATTGTCAGAAAATCAAAGAGAATTTATTGTTTCAGAGTTTATACTTATCTTAAGTCTTTGCTAAAAGTTTAAGTAACTTCTTTGCTGGTAAGCCCGTAAGATGGCAGATTGAAGGAACTAGAGATAGTGTTAATATTAAGGTAATAGTAGAACCTGATGGGAGAGGAATCATTGTATTGACTAAGTGAGAAACCCGGTTCTTTTTCTCAAGTGACTTGGCTCATAATGTGCGATGGCACCAAAATTTTAAGGAACCAAAAATGGTGAATAACGGGACTAACCAAACCCCTAAGCAAAATTCGGCTAATTGTGGCAGTATTGATGAATCAGAAAGAGCTTTTGGTGCAAACGAAAGAGCGATTGCTGAATTTCTGGAAAGAGAGGGAAAAAATGTTAAAGCCTTGGTGGAAAAAACCGATGGAGGTAGAAATCCCGATGCTGAGGTAGATGGAAAACCCGTTGAATTCAAAAGTCTGGATGCTGGTGCTACAAGCGCGACAGTAAAAAATCAGATCAACAACTCGATTAGACGAGGAGGACAAGCTAGGGATATAATTATAGATGCTAGGGAATCTGGGTTGATAGAGGCTGAGGCTGAACGAGGTTTGCAGAGGGCGAAAAATATTACACGCGGAAAAATTGATAGCGTCCGAATTATTGGCGATAGCTATGACATCACTTCTACTGATTTTCAATAAAGGAGGTTTTTATGTCTCACACATTAGATATTTTTCTAGACTTTCCCCAAGGACTCGAACATTTAATCAAAGAATTAGAGTTGATATTGGCTCTAAAATTTGAGCTGATTTCTGATGGTACTGATAACTGGTATGAGTTTCAAAACTCAACAATCACTCTTACTGTAGGAAAGCATGATTTTGAAAACGATCGAGATATCAAATTTGAAGAATACCCTTATAACCTATCAATCAGAGCGCTGAACATCTCGAATGAACTTGATAGAAAAAAGTGGCGTGATGATTTTGCTAGTTATGTTGTCCAAAAGTTGAAAGCTACAGAAAGGTATCATTTAATGCTGGTGGATGACCTACAAGTGAAGTTAGAGGAGTTTGCGCCATTGGTGAAGGTTTGATCGAACATCAGAATAGGCTTAGATGAAACCGGAGTTTTAAGGGTTGTTGTCCATACCTTTGAACAAACCGATCGCACTTCTTGCATAATTCGGATTATTTCAGCCCGTAAAGCTAATCTTACTGAAACCCAAGCTTATCAAGAGAGGAAAATATGAAATCAGAGTATGACTTTTCCCAAGCAGAGCAAGGCAAGTTTTACCATCCTGATGCTACGTTTCATTATCCCATTTATCTCGAACCAGATGTCGAGGAATTTGTGACTAAAATTGCCGAGCATAAAAAGATTGAGGTGCAAGCTTTAGTCAATGAATGGCTGAGAAATAACATTAAACTAATTCAAAGTATTGAGTAGGTGAGAAACCCGGTTTCTGGCCTCCTGTGCGTAAGTCCTAAATCTATCTCTGTATCTTGGGTAACAGGGAATATTTCGCCTACAATACACTTGTAGCATCTCACCAAAAAGAGCGATCGCAAATATATTTTATTTTTACCTCCGGAGGGATCGCAATTGTCTAATCATCAAGCAGCTACTAAAAAAACATCTCCCCCAATTCCGTCAATCGATCGCCCTGCTGTTCCGTCATGCGTACCCGACAAAATTCTCTACTCGTTCCTGCTTGACTGGATTCAAACTCGCAATTGGCATCTCGAAAAGGAATCCACGCTCTATGTACTAATCTGAGTTTATCCTGATACTTAGGCTCAATTTTTCCCATCAGTTGTTGGTAAATTTGATTCAACTTGCGATCGGGAATTTCCAAATTAGGACTAATCGGTACTGGAATTTGGTTCTGAGTGTAACCTGTGAGTTCCGAGGCACGCAGTTTTGTCAACTGCGCGAGACATCCGTAGTAAATTATCGGATCGGCCGTTCCTCCAGCAACTCGGCTTCTGCGAAAATCGCAGTGAGCATCCCGAAATGCAATCCATAATTTTTGGGATTCAATTAATTGCTGTTTCCGATTGTTTGGTAGCTGTTGTTGAAGTTGGTTGTAAACTCGATTCAGCTTACTATTTTCTCGATCGTAATGTAATTGCGAACATATCCTCAGTTCCCTGTCAGTTATCGGCTTGCTACAATTCGGTTGTTGTGCTGTCAAAAAACCGGAGAAAGTGTTATAATTAATGGCGATCGCGATTTGGTTAAAACTGATTACTGCCAGCACACTAAATCCAACGTTATATAAGACTTTCCGCAACTGCATATAATTCATTCTGATAATTGAGCAACTCATAACATTACGCACAGTCGCAATCTCAAACAAGATCGTTCCCGGATGCACAGATGGTGAAAAACCTGTTTCTGGATTAATATTTTCCGTTTATAGCGACGATTTTTGCTAGAAACCGGGTTGTTTTGCCTCTCTGACTAAAGATAATTTTCGCAAAGTTTTCCTCAACATCGGGCGATGTTTCGTACAATGGCAATACACTTGTAGCATCTAATCAAAAAGAGCGATCGCACTATGGGAATGACCATCACCGAAAAAATCTTGGCCAAAGCATCAGGCCGCGCTAAAGTTGAGCCCGGAGATAACATCTGGGTGGAAACAGATGTGTTGATGACCCACGATGTTTGCGGGCCGGGTACCATTGGCGTATTCAAAAAGGAATTCGGCGATAATGCTAAAGTCTGGAATCCCGACAAAATAGTCCTCATTCCCGACCACTACATTTTCACCAACGACGAACGCGCTAACCGCAACGTCGATATTCTCCGCGATTTTGCCAAGGAACAAGGGATAAAATACTTTTACGACATCACGGATCGATCGAACTTCAAAGCCAACCCCGACTATAAAGGAGTTTGCCACATCGCCCTCGCCCAAGAAGGCCACACGCGCCCGGGCGAAGTGCTTTTCGGCACAGATTCCCACACCTGCAATGCCGGCGCTTTCGGACAATTTGCGACCGGTATCGGCAATACGGACGCGGCTTTTATCATGGGAACCGGCAAATTGCTGATTAAAGTGCCGGCGACGATGCGCTTTGTACTCAACGGCGAACTGCCAGATTATTTGTTAGCAAAAGATTTGATTTTACAAATTATAGGCGATATCAGCGTTGCCGGTGCTAACTATCGATCGATGGAATTTGCAGGCGATACAGTGGAACGTTTGACTATGGAAGAACGGATGACGCTGTGCAATATGGTAATTGAAGCTGGCGGCAAAAATGGCACCGTTGCACCGGACAAAACTACGTTTGATTACGTTAATCCTCGCACTAATGTGCCGTTTGAGGCATTTTACAGCGATGAGGGTGCTCAGTTTTATAGCGATCGCACCTACGATGTCAGCAAATTAGAACCAGTTGTCGCCAAACCGCACTCCCCCGACAACCGCGACTTAGCCCGCAATTGCAGCGATGTCAAGATCGATCGAGTTTACATCGGTTCCTGCACCGGCGGCAAAACCTCGGACTTTTTGAATGCAGCCCGAATTCTCAAAGGAAATCAAGTCAAAGTTCCGACGTATTTAGTACCGGCAACTCAGAAGGTTTACGAAGATTTGTTTGTTACTAAATACGACGGTCAAACGCTGTCGGAAATCTTCTTAGCTTCCGGTTGCATCGAACCCGCAGCGCCTTCTTGCGCCGCTTGTTTGGGCGGACCAAAAGATACTTTCGGGCGGATGAACGAACCGGAGATTTGCGTGTCTACAACTAACCGCAACTTCCCCGGGCGGATGGGGAACAAAGAAGCACAAGTTTATCTAGCTTCGCCTTATACGGCGGCAGCTTCTGCGCTGACTGGACACGTAACGGATCCGCGCGAATTCCTGCGTTAGAAAGTAGTTGGTTTATGGTGTGCCACAACCGCAGAAGGTGCTTGTGGCATACCCTACGGGATGAATTTAAGTCGCGATGATTGTTATGGTGATGGGAGTCTCCGGTTCGGGCAAAACTACTGTTGGCAAGTTGCTAGCGGAATCTCTCAATTGGGATTTTAGCGATGCCGACGATTTTCACCCGCCAGGAAACATAGAGAAAATGAGTCGGGGCATTCCTTTAGAAGATGGCGATCGCCTGCCTTGGTTGTTGCATTTGCAAGGTACAATAGACAGGTGGCTGTTAGAAAATAAAAATGTCGTGTTAGCTTGTTCTGCCCTAAAAACATCTTACCGCGAAATGCTCTTTCGAGACAAGCAGCGAATGAAAATAGTTTATCTCAAAGGTGATTTTGAGCTATTCGCACCCAGGCTAAAAACTCGCGAAAATCACTACATGAAAGTAGACTTGTTGTCAAGTCAATTCGCTACTCTCGAAGAACCTGAAAATGCAATTATTATAGATGCTTCGCAGCAGCTAGAGCTAATGCTACGCCAAATTAAAAACCATCTGATTTGCGCTTAATTGCCCACAATACAACAGGTTTGTAGTGAGGACTTTAGTCCTATCTTGTTTCAGGTTTGTAGTGAGGACTTTAGTCCTATCTTGTTTCAAGAGGACTAAAGTCCTCACTACGAACCTAAATCAAACAGGTTTGTAGTGAGGACTTTAGTCCTATCTTATTTGAAGAGGACTCGCATTCCTCACTACGAACCTAAATAAAACAGGTTTGTAGTGATGACTTTAGTCCTATCTTATTTGAAGAGGACTCGCATTCCTCACTACGAACCTATAGAGGTTTAGTTAGCTAATTTTTGTTGTACAAATACAAGAAAGCTTCTACTTCAGCCGCAGTTGGTTGTGCTGCAATTGCCCCAGGCTTCATTGTTGTCATCGCACCCACGGCGCTGGCATAGATTACAATGTTTTGGGCAATTTTTGGATCTGCTAAATTCTTAATTCCATACTTGCACAACTGCCGCACAAAACCAGCAACAAACCCATCGCCGGCACCTGTTGTATCCTCAACGTCTACTGCAAAGGCGGGGATTTTTCCTTCATTTTCCGATATACAATAGGAGCAACCTTTATCGCCCGCCGTCACCAAAACGCCTTCTACAGAATCGAGACGGTAGGTAATAGCTCCAGCGTCGCTAGTTCCAAACAACCAATCGGCTTCTTCGTGAGATAACTTGAGAAAATCTACTTTTTTTAATAGTTGTAAGATGGGCGCTTTTGCTTCGTCGGGATTTGGCCAAAATACCGGACGCCAATTGATGTCAACTATAATTTTAACGTCGTAACGTTCTGCTAGTTCGATCGCTCTTGCGATCGCCTCTCGACTTTCAGGATAAGCTAATTCTAAAGTGCCGAGCACTAAAAACTCCGCATTTTCAAACAGCACCTCGGGTATTTGGGCAGCCTGGAAGCGGGTGTCGGCAAAATCCGCAGTATCCATTTTACCAAAACCGGCAAAAGATCGATCGCCCGCTTCATTTCGCAAGACATAAACTTGTCGCGTCGGCGCACTCGGATGGCGTTGCACTCCAGCGATATCAACCCCTGATTCTTGCAATACCTGTACCAGAGAATCCCCCAATTCATCCCCACCTACAGCACCGATAAATCCCACCGCCGTCCCCAATTTAGCTAGAGCACAGGCAACATTAGCAGGAGCACCACCAGCATATGCCGTCCAAGATTCTACCTCTTCTAGAGATACTCCTGGTTTGTCTGCTAAACAATCAAATAAAATTTCACCCAGACACAGAACGCGAGGATAAGTCATATTGATTTTAGATTTTAGATTTTAGATTTTAGATCTAAGAGCAGCAGTAAATAAGGCAATAATTATTTTTAACTCGTCCCAGAAAAATTGCCATCTATTTTTTAAGGGTTCCTCCCATAATATCAGACTTACTGATACCGACACTTACACCATCAACGTACAAGTCGCAGTGCAGGCTTATCAGCAGTAGTTTTACGTGCCAACTTCTGCGGGTTTTTGGGCCAGATGTTCGGATGCACCCAGGTAAAGCCAGCATCCGCCACCCCACGCGCCAGCGGTGTTGGTGCTGAGTTTGCAAGCAGCGATTCTGCAAGGGAGTTGGGGCTCCCCAAGGAGTGTCAACTTAAGTTCAAACCCATCCACAGACTGCTGCTTAACTATTAAATTTAGATCCGAACGAGCCAAGAGGGCGGGCACGCACCATCCACCGCCCCTACAAGGGGGGAACCGGAATCTTCTCAAAGTCCCCCTTCTTAAGGGGGATTTAGGGGGATCTAGGCTCGGCATATAAACGAGATTTATCAAGGGTTTTAGTCTTAAGTTGTCACTCCTTGGGCGCTCCCGTGCCCCAGCCAATTTAATTTTCTCTTCATATCTAGATCCCTCATCCTCTAGAATTGTATATAGGTAAATATGCACACATAGGAAAAATTTATGAACGGGAGCGTCTCTGGCACCCCTGTCACCCTGTCGGACAGAGAATTGCAAGTGGTAGAGTTAGTAGCGGCGGGATTGACCAATGAGAAAATTGCTGAGAAGTTAGAGATTAGCAAGCGTACTGTTGACAACCACATTAGCAATATCTTGAACAAGACGCCCGCTGACAATCGAGTTTCGCTGGTGCGCTGGGCTTTGCAGTGGGGGAAGGTATGTATGGAGAATATTAACTGCTGCCCTCTACCGGGGCCGATCGATAAAGAAGTATCTTAAATAGGGGTTATGGTTGGGGACAGGCAAAGAAATGATGCAAACGGCACAAGAAAAACAACTCCGCTATCAAATTCAATGCCCGGGATTGCCGCTGGCGGTGTATCGCGAAGTGGCAGCCCATTTGCGTCAAGTTGAAGGGGTGGAAACCGGTTTGATTCCGCAGCAGTCGCAGCGCTTTGATTACAGCGACAGCCAAGTTGGGGGTTTGTGGATAAAGTATCCTGATGGGTTCGATTTGGCCTGCCGCGAGCGGGTAGATCGCATTTTGGCTTATTATGGCGATCGCTACGGAGCTTGGGAATTATTAAGTTAATAGTTATTAGTTATTTGTTATTGGTTATTTGTTATTGGTTATTTGTTATTGGTTATTTGTTGGTTGTCGTTGAACCCAAATATCAATAAGTAGGAAACCACAAATAACAAGCCAAAGCTCCAAAATGACGAGTAACAAATAACCAATAACTGACAACAACTGACAACTGACAACTGACTAACATTCATGAGTACAATTAAAACTTTACCGGGAACGCGGGATATTTTGCCCGCTGAGATTCAATATTGGCAAAATATAGAGGAAGTCGCTAGAACAATTTTGAGAAAAGCGGCTTATCGAGAAATTCGGACGCCAATTTTTGAACAAACATCTTTATTTGAACGCGGCATCGGCGAAGCTACCGATGTGGTAGGCAAAGAAATGTATACTTTTAAAGATAAGGGCGATCGATCGACTACTTTGCGCCCGGAAGGCACCGCGGGAGTTGTGCGAGCTTTTATTGAAAACAGTTTGTACGCCGCTGGTGACGTGCAGCGTCTGTGGTATACTGGGCCGATGTTTCGCTACGAACGCACCCAAGCAGGCAGACAGCGACAGTTCACTCAAATTGGGGTGGAAGTGTTGGGAAGTGCAGATCCCCGGGCAGATGTGGAGGTAATTGCGATCGCCTGTGATATCCTGCAAGCGATCGGCTTAAAAAATTTGCGCCTCGATATCAATTCTGTCGGAAACAAGCAAGACAGACAAAATTACCGACAAGCGTTGATTGATTATTTTACACCGTACAAAGATGAATTAGATGCGGATTCCCAAGATCGCTTGACTCGCAATCCGCTGCGGATTTTGGACAGCAAAAATCAGCGCACTCAAGAAATTGTCGCTGGTGCGCCGAGTATTTTGGAGTATTTGGGTGATGAATCGCGATCGCACTTTGAGCAAGTACAGCAAATGCTGACAAGTTTAGGAATTAGCTATCAGTTAAATCCAAGATTAGTGCGCGGTTTAGATTATTATACTTACACCGCTTTTGAAATTATCTCCGACGATTTGGGCGCGCAAGCCACAGTCTGCGGCGGGGGAAGATACGACGGTTTAGTCAAGGAATTGGGCGGCCCGGAGACGGCGGCAGTCGGTTGGGCTATGGGCATGGAAAGGTTGATTATCCTGCTGCAAAAATTGCAACCTTTGCCCGTTCCCCAGTTGGATTTCTATTTGGTATCCAGGGGCGATAAAGCCGAACAACAATCAGTATTGTTGGCTCAAAAATTGCGGAGTTCTGGCTTTAGTGTAGAGATAGATTTGAGCGGCAGTGCTTTCGGGAAACAGTTTAAAAGAGCTGACAGAAGCGGTGCAGTTGCGTGTTTGGTGTTGGGGGATGCGGAAGCCCAAAGCGAGACAGTACAATTGAAGTGGTTGGCGAGTGGCGAACAAAGTGCGATCGCCCAATCTGAACTGCTAGCCATGACAGATGAGCTAAAACAGAAGATAAAAGCTGCGTAGGGCGATCGGTTGTCGCCAAGTCTCGATCCCCCTAAATCCCCCTTAATAAGGGGGACTTTGACAGCACTCTTCCCCTGATTGAGAAGGGCTTTGACGGTACTCTTAAAACTATCGCTTGTCGCCAAGTCTCGATCCCCCTAAATCCCCCTTAATAAGGGGGACTTTGACAGCAATCTTGTCCCCCCCTTATTAAGGGGGGCTAGGGGGGATCTAGACTTCGATACAAACACAAGAAACGCTCGGTTCCCTCGTTAACAGGCTCTACCCAGTAACGCAGATATTTGAGTTTTGCCTCGTCATTAAAACCTGACGGTTCAATTAATAATTGTCAATTATTAACTGTCAATGAAGAGGGCCCGCACGGGGGCACCGCCCCTACAAACTGTCAACTATTAACTGTTTAACATCTGATAAACTATGTCTGTAGCAATTAAAAACCCAAAAACCCAACTCACAATCACCTGGCCGCTACTACCAGAAGATTTTCAACTACCAGACGACCCCGTGGAAGACGAAAGCCAACCATTGTTAGCCGCAGCTTTGCGCCAGCCGCTAACAGAATTTCCCGAATTAATCCAGGATGCTTTAATTGTTTCCAACTTTGCCCTTTGTGCCGGGATAAGTTTGCCAGAAGCAGCCACCGACGAACAGCGAACTATTTGCAAAGCGCCAGACTGGATGTACGTGAAACCCGTCAATCCGCACAATGTCTCGCAAATCCGCCGCAGTTATACGCCACACACAGAAGGGACAATTCCCCAAATTGTGATGGAATTTCTCTCGGAAACCTACGGAGAAGAATACTCTGTTGAGTTTACATCGCGGGTGGGCAAGTGGTTTTTTTACGAACGCGCAATCAAAGTTCCCACATACGTTATATTCCGAGCGAAAACAGCTCGTTTAGAAGTTTACGCTTTAGAATCAGAGCGCTATAACTTGCAACAAACTGATGAAAATGGACGTTATTGGATACCGGGATTAGACTTATTTTTAGGAGTTTGGGAGGGAACCCACGAAGGGAGAACAGGCTGTTGGCTGAGGTGGTGGAATGCAGCAGGCGAGTTATTGTTGTGGTCGGAGGAACGAACAGAACAAGAACGTCAGCGGGCCGATCGCGAAAGTCAGCGGGCCCAAAGACTAGCAGAAAAATTGCGTCAAGCCGGGATCGAGTTAGACGATGAAGAGTGAAAAATTAAAGGCGATCGAGTCTTAGTACCTTTTGCACAGCGTACTCGACGACTATTTGGTATAATCACACTCTGGTGTTGCGGGCATTGAGCCGGCTATTGTCCCACTGCGAACTAATATGTCACTCGAACGTCTCAAACACATCACCTGGAAAGCAAAACCGCAACTGATATCCTTGTTTTCCGGCTGCGGCGGTATGGATTTGCCGTTCCACAAAGCTGGATTTGATGTAGTTTGGGCGATCGACTCCAATCAACACGCCTGCAAAACTTTCAGCAAAAACATTGCCCCTGTCATCATTAACGACAGTATAGAAAACATAGACATTGCACAAGTTCCCGAAGCCCAAATATGTATAGGAGGCTTCCCCTGTCAAGATTTCTCCCTCATTTGGAAGCGCCCCGGACTTGAAGGAACCAGAGGCAATTTATATACATACTTCCTCGATTTTGTCAACAAGAAAAAGCCCAAAGCTTTTGTCGCAGAAAATGTCAAAGGTTTATTAAGCGCCAATAATTATCAAGCAATCAAACAAATAATTTCCGACTTTGAAAGTATCGCACCGGGTTATTTAGTCAAACCCAAACTTTACAACTTTGCCGATTACGGAGTTCCGCAATTTCGACAAAGAGTATTATTAGTCGGAATTCGGATGGATACAGGATTTGATTTCGTCCATCCTCAAGCAGAATACGGGCCCAATCGCCAACATCCTTATCGCACAGCCGGTGAAGCACTCCAAAATGTCGATCGAGTTGTGGAAAATAACGAAAATCATCAAATTCGCGATCGCACGGTTGAAATTTTGAATCGAATCAAAGCCGGAGGAAATTTCTCAGATATTCCCAAAGACAGTCCTTACTACGTAAAAGGCATGATCAGCCACGTTTATCGACGAATTAATCCCGACAAACCATCATCTACAATCATTGCCGGCGGAGGCGGCGGAACCTGGGGTTATCATTATCCAGAACCCCGCGCCCTGACAAATCGCGAGAGGGCGAGGCTGCAAACTTTTCCCGATGATTTTGTATTTGAAGGTTCTGTCACCGAAGTGCGGAGACAGATTGGGAATGCTGTACCGCCAGAGGGAATCGCTGCTGTTGTTCAGTCTTTAATTCCACTATTTCAGGGCGATTATCCGAAAGTGGACTTATATAAAATAAGTGAAAAATTGCAGGCTATGTCAATTCAGAAGCGCTTAAAACACGCAGAATTAGAGGTGTCTCAGCAAAGTTTGGAATTGCTATGAATTGTTTGTTAATTGAGAGCATCTCGCAATAAAAACCTTTCGTTCGTAGTGCGGACTTCAGTCCGCAGAATAAGAGCGGACTGAAGTCCGCACTACGAACGAACATGGCATCATTCAATGAGTAGGGGCTAAACGCAAAAAAACCGTAGTACCTGTTAGATACTACGGTTTTTAATGACCTACCGATCGACTATCAATTAAGCCAAAACTGGCACGGGTTGCGGCCAACGTTTCATGACTTTACCAATTACAGCCAATTCTTCCATCAACTTGTCGAACTGATCCGGTGTTAGCGATTGCGGCCCGTCAGACAAGGCTTTTTTCGGATTCGGGTGCACTTCTATCATCAGCGAATCTGTACCCGAGGCGATCGACGCAAACGCCATCGAAGGTACAAACTGCGCCCAACCGGTGCCGTGACTCGGATCGACCATAACTGGTAAGTGAGTCAAAGTCCGCAGCACTGGAACCGCCGACAAATCGAGAGTATTCCGCGTATACTGCCTGTCATAGCCGCGAATTCCGCGCTCGCACAAAATCACGTTGGGATTGCCCGCAGCCATGATATACTCGGCAGCCATCAACCATTCTTCAATGGTGGCGGAAATGCCGCGCTTCAATAACACTGGTTTGTCTTGAGCTCCGACTTTCTTCAACAGCGAGAAATTCTGCATATTTCGGGCTCCGACTTGGATTACGTCAGCTACTTCCACGATCGCACTTAAGTCCGCCGCATCCATAACTTCGGTAATAATTCCCAAACCGCTAGCTTCCCGCGCCGCAGCTAACAATCCCAAAGCACTCTCGCCGTGGCCTTGAAAAGCGTAGGGAGAGGTTCTCGGTTTGTAGGCTCCACCGCGCAAAAATTGAGCGCCAGCAGCTTTAACGCGCATTGCCGTCTCAATTATCATTTCTTCGTTTTCGACAGAGCAAGGGCCTGCTACAACTGCGATCGGGTGATTTAGACCAATTGTGACAGTTCCCAACGGAGTAGCCACTGGTACGGAGCTGGGTTCACCTTGGCGGTATTCCAACGAAGCGCGCTTGTAGGGTTTTTCGACGCGCAGCACTTCTTCAATCCAGGTGCTCATTTCGCGCAGTTGCATCGGTTCGAGCTCAACCGTGTCGCCCACCAAACCCATGACGGTTTTGTAACGCCCGACAATTCTTTCTGGTGTCAAACCCCAGCTAGTGCGGAGTTCTTCGTCTAGGCGATCGATCTCGGCTTCTGGAGTGCCGGCTTTCATTACAATAATCATATTTTTTTCTTGTGTGTTGCGCTAAGACACGCATTATGACACGGATGGAATGCGAAAAATAGATATAAGGGCGATTTGGACTCAGCGCGGGGGACTCAGAAACCGGGTTTCTGCGTAAAATCCCGTGAAGATGCGTCAATTCCCATAGAAACCCGGTTTCTCGGACTTGCGGGGGGACTCAGAAACCGGGTTTCTGCGTAAAATCTCATGAAAATACGTCAATTCCCATAGAAACCCGGTTTCTCGGACTCAGCGCAGCAACTCTGAATTATCAAATTGACATCAAAAGAAATATGTCAGCATATTGGTACAGTTTCTCCTGGCTGTAATTTCTCAGGATGAACGTACCAACTTGGTTTTTCGGGGGGAGGTGGTGGAGGTGTTTCTAAGTAGGCGCGAACCATAATATCTTCGCAGTCTCTGATACTTCCGGCTCCCAAACCTAGCAAGCTTTCGTTTCCAAACAAATTCCACAGGAATTGATGTTGCTCGTCTGTGAGAGAAATATCTTCGAGTCTGGCAATATAAAATACTGCTAAAATGTCAAGTTCTTGGCGTTTGTTGCTCCATTGATACATTAAATTAAAGGGGATACCTGCTTCAGTTACGCGATCGATCGCTTCGTCTGGTGTGATTCCTCGCCTTTGAACTAGATTTAAACAAGCTGCTAATATCCAATGGTCTTTGGGGAGCGATCGCAATTTATGTTGCTGTTTAATCATCGGTTTTATCCTTTTCACAAGTCCAGTAAATTCCGCCTGCACAATCGCTGTGGTATTGCGCTCGACGTTCATATTCGTCGCAGCGCTTTTGAGCTTTAGCAAACTGTTCTAGAAGTGTTTTTCCAGGAGCATAAAATGGTCTTTCTGGGTTAGCAGCAAGTAATTTTTTGCTATCTTCCCAGCTCAATTCTGGATCTTCTGGGTCTCTCAGCATTTACTCTCCTCTTGTTTCAATGCCTCGATCGAGATTGAAGTTAATTGTAGCCCATTATAATGCTTCACAGTGAATTGCGGTTTCATTCGGAAAGTGGGACTCGCAGACACGAACTTAACAAGTTTTAATCCCCTTGCGGGGAAAAGTAAATTGTGACTAAAGAGTGTTGGCAGTGGTGGGGGCAACCATTTGGGTTTCAATCCCCTTGCGGGGAAGAGTGAATTGCGACGCTAGATCTTTTTGAGTGGCTTTGATAGCGTCAGTTTCAATCCCCTTGCGGGGAAAAGTGAATTGCGACCAAAGAGCAAACTTGATACTGGAGTCACAGATGGCTAGTTTCAATCCCCTTGCGGGGAAAAGTGAATTGCGACCAAATATTCAAAACTTTTGGTAGGCATTTGGTTTCAATCCCCTTGCGGGGAAAAGTGAATTGCGACTTGATTATTGCGTAGTTCTGTGCACGACAGCTATTGTCGGAGTTTCAATCCCCTTGCGGGGAAAAGTGAATTGCGACAAGAGTTTCATGGTTAAGCCAATTCTCGTTTCAGAGTTTCAATCCCCTTGCGGGGAAAAGTGAATTGCGACTTCATTTGGTTCAAAGCAAAAATATTCTTTTTCTAAAAGTTTCAATCCCCTTGCGGGGAAAAGTGAATTGCGACCACAATTACTTCTAACCCTCAAAGAAGTCAGACAAAGTTTCAATCCCCTTGCGGGGAAAAGTGAATTGCGACTGAAAGCAACTCAAATCCTAGCAATTAAACAAAAACGTTTCAATCCCCTTGCGGGGAAAAGTGAATTGCGACGCAACGCTTTTAAGTATTGTACCAAAAATAAACGTAAGTTTCAATCCCCTTGCGGGGAAAAGTGAATTGCGACGGAAAAATAGGGCTACAAGGGTTGTGCGAAGAAATAGTTTCAATCCCCTTGCGGGGAAAAGTGAATTGCGACCAGAAACAAGTTCCCTTAACCCCAGAGGTAAGTTACCGATGTTTCAATCCCCTTGCGGGGAAAAGTGAATTGCGACCCTGCCTTGACCACAGCACGAAACGCTACATATTCATCGCGTTTCAATCCCCTTGCGGGGAAAAGTGAATTGCGACGGTACATACTTCTCAACTCTAATTAGCTAATCTTAAGTTTCAATCCCCTTGCGGGGAAAAGTGAATTGCGACGATTGTTCCACTGTAGAACCATTTTTAAGACTTGTATCGTTTCAATCCCCTTGCGGGGAAAAGTGAATTGCGACTTCTTATCCAAAACAAAGAAGCGATCGAACAAGGAAGAGTTTCAATCCCCTTGCGGGGAAAAGTGAATTGCGACAACGAAGGAGGTTTAGTTACTTTCAGTGAGGAAGAAATTGTTAAAATAGTTGATGCAATCCCAAGCAATCATATGATGTTTCAATCCCCTTGCGGGGAAAAGTGAATTGCGACTCGGAGAAGTTGTCGCTGTGGAAATCCCAGCGGCCGAAGTTTCAATCCCCTTGCGGGGAAAAGTGAATTGCGACTTTTCAATTTTTACTCTTGTTTGAGCAAGTTCTTTGTTGTTTCAATCCCCTTGCGGGGAAAAGTGAATTGCGACTCTTGGTATTATGACTACTCTAAACAAAACGATAATTTTAAGTTTCAATCCCCTTGCGGGGAAAAGTGAATTGCGACGTAGAAGAAGGACCAGCTATCGTAGGTAGTGCATCAGAGGTTTCAATCCCCTTGCGGGGAAAAGTGAATTGCGACTTTATTGGTGGTATTAACAACATTGGCAAGATCGTTGATATAGTTTCAATCCCCTTGCGGGGAAAAGTGAATTGCGACACAAGAATGTACATAGTTCCATTAGCTGATGTTTCGTTTCAATCCCCTTGCGGGGAAAAGTGAATTGCGACTTCTCGTGTATTACATAAGAGAAAAGAAATAATAGAGTTTCAATCCCCTTGCGGGGAAAAGTGAATTGCGACACCTCGTTGTGGGAGCCTTGTCCAGTAAAGGCTCCAGAAGCCGTTTGCGACCGCCTCTTATGCTCAGTTTGCTTCGGGCCTAAAGTCAGCGCTCAAAAATCGCTGAAACCCTTACTGGATAAAGAAGCGACCGCCTCGACGAGAGAATCGGTGTTTCAGCCATTTAGCGATGCGGTCGCATAGCTAAACGATCGAACTGCTAAAACACAACTTGAATGTATTTAATTTTCTAGGTACTGGTGCTGTTGATTTGGGTAGTAACTAACACAGCAATTTTGTATTTGCTTGTGTATATTTACTACTACAATCTAGCAATGAAGGAATAATAACCTAAATTTCTCTGGCTGTCAAGTGTCAAAAAAAATACTTTCAAACAACGACCGAAGTCGAGGGCTGAGTCACCGGCGGCCCAGAACCCCAAGTTTCTACCTGCGCCACAGCCCGCGCCGACAAAGTATAAAAACGGATATTATCTTCCTCCAAATTGACCCGTCCTCGCAGGCGAGTGCGGAACTCCTCAAACTGACGCTGAGATAGGGCGCACTCAAAAACCGAATATTGCACCCAAGTGCCGTAACCCGAGAGCAAGTTAAAAACTTTCTGACGACGCTTGTCGCAAGGAATATCGTACACCACAACGTACAAGTACATGATTAATTTTGTTTGGTAAAAAGTCAGAACGTACACCGATTTAATGGCTCGTTGCACATATCCCGATCCCCCTAAATCCCCCTTAAGAAAGGGGACTTTGAGAACAACCTTGTCCGATTTAATGGGTCGTTGCACATATCCCGATCCCCCTAAATCCCCCTTAAGAAGGGGGACTTTGACGCTCTTTCTCCCCCCTTTTTAAGGGGGGCTGGGGGGGATCTAGACTTTGAAAACACGCCCTAGAGGGGATCGTGCGTTTAATCGTCAGCAATCTGTGACTGGGTTCGAGTTTAAGTTGACACCAACGATCCCGATCTAATGAATTCGATAAGGCTTGTACAGTATTTGTGGATTGTAAACAAACTGCTTGTATGCCTTAACTTGCTGCACAAACAAATCCCAGCGGGGCTGTTTTTCGCCCGAATCTGTTTGAATTTCTTCTTCCATGCGCTGCAAAAAAGCACGGAGAAATTTTGCTCGCCCGGAATCGTTCAAGAAACAACCGCTATTGCGGTAAACAAAGTCGGCGCTAGCATCCATGACTTTTGTATTAATCAGCCACAGCACCAAAGAATCGATAATCGGAGCCCGAAACTCTTCGATCAAATCGGAAGCTAAAGCAGCATGGCGTTCCGAATTTTGATGCAAACAAGCTTGATACGGATCGAGTCCTTGGAGTTCTATCAAACACAGCAAATGATTCCACAGAACTTGATACCCAAAACTCAGCATGGCATTAACCGGATTCCCAGGCGGACGGCGGGAACGGAAAACAAATACAAATTCTGGAACCGACAAACATTCGCCAAATGCGGAAAAATAACTAGCTGCCCCCGCACCTTCCAATCCCATCAATCGCTCGAAAGTTTCAGAACGCGCGGCTTTTTCGCTGAGATGTTCTAAGCTCTTAATCGCGAAAGCAACTATTTCTGAATCCAAGCGTTTTCGCTGGATGCGCTGCAAGATCAGGCGACTATTTTTCAATTTGGCAATGACAATTTGTCTGGCTACTAATAAACGGTGGTCGATTTCGAGTGCCTGTTGGTAGCGAGTCAGTTGTCGGTAGCCGCGTTCTATGGGCAAGATGCGTCCGTAACAGTAACCCATGCGGGAAAGGTATGCTATGGGGATGTTCCGCCACAAACAAGTGCGAATTGCTTGGGTAGAAATTTGGGATCTACCAAATACAAGAATTTGCTCTAAAAGCGGTATTTGGATTTTGGTGAGGATGGTATCACCTTTTTTGACAATGATGTTTTCTTGTTGGAGTGCGAGATAGCAATCTTGTTGAGAAACGTAGAGAGTTTTCACGGTAATTCCTCAAGAATTGTAGTAGATATTACCCACAGTCAGGACACGGTATTACTCATTAGTGTTAATTTAAGGTCAAACCCATTCAGAGACTTTTGTTTGACCATTAAATCTAGATCCCCCCTAGCCCCCCTTAAGAAGGGGGGGACAAGATTCTTCTCAGAGTCCCCCTGATTAAGCAAATCTATCTAAAGCACCTGAATCATTAAAATGAGAACAAGATTCTGCTCAAAGTCCCCCTTCTTAAGGGGGATTTAGGGGGATCTGGATATGTGCAACGATCGATTAAATTGAAATTACCGATCGTTAGCGCCGCCGATCGATCTGTCGCCGATCGCGCGACTGGATTTCCTGGGAATTTCGGAATATTTCTTCAGCATTGCTGGGCTGAAGGTAACGGATTACGCGATCGCTTATTTCTCCTGCTACAAAAGTTGCTACTGCTATTAACAACGTGTTAATAATTACGGCAGCTAATCCCAAGGGCGCAATCAAAAGTACAATCAAAGTAATTGCACCGTTAATGACAGACAAAGCCAAATTGCGAAAGCCAGCAGTACGCGTTGAAATGTGCATGATTTTTCACCTTTTATGCAAAGTTATCTATCCCCTTTATCATTCGGCGATCGAAATCGGGGCAACCATATAAAGATTGCCCTACACAAAATCTGCCTCCACAGACTAAGAAATCAAGAGGGTATTTAAGCCGAATTTGGTATGAGTTGTCAGCATTTCATATCCCCGACTTCGCAAAAATTGTCGGGATATTAACTGCAAAAAATTTTTGAGGACTACTTTATTTATATCAGCCTCAACTAAGTAGTTTTATGCAAAAAACCAATTGTTCACAAAACTTAAATAGTATTTTCTAGGGAATTTTACGTAGAATTGATGTCAATTTAACTAGAAATTACGTATAAACTCTATTAGTAGAGTATCCAGTGGCACATGACTACTATTAGTAGTGTTTCAATAAGTAATATCAGGAGACGGCAGTGCTTATTGGTGACAATTTAAGACTAAGACTGTTGATAAATCTCGTTTACATACGAAATCTAGATCCCCCTAAATCCCCCTTAAGAAGGGGGACTTTGATCGGACTCCGGTTCCCCCCTTCTTAAGGGGGGTTAGGGGGGATCTAAGCTTAATAGTCAAATAACAATCTGTGGAGGGACTTGAACTTAAGTAACACCAATGGGCATTGCCGTACCCTTTTCCGAGGAAGAAAGCTATTGACTAATGACTAATGTCTAATAACTACTGACTAACTTTTAGATTTCGCATCGCGCCATGCTTGTCGCATCCGTCCAAAATTAGTATTAAATTCTTCCCATCCCAAAGTGCTTCCTGAAGCTTCTTCATCCCAGGAAGCCGAGAGGACTCCGTAGCTTAATCCCAGTACGCCTAGACCAAAACAGCCCATGCTTACCAACAATACTGCTGTATTTGGCAAGTCAAACCAGCCTTTGCTGACTATCAAATAACTGATAAAAAATGTGGAAATTCCCAGGATTGTCGGGGCGCCGCAAAATACCGCGATGCGGGAAATCATGCGTTTGCTGACTGCTTCTGGGATGGATTGCGCCTGCGGGCCAGTTTTTTTGGTGGCTTTGGGCGGCTTGTCTGGTTTTGGTTCTTCTGTGACTGGGCTTGCTTCTGCTTCTGGGGGCTTTTTAGCGGTTTTTTTCCGATTTGAAGCGGGTTCAAAGGGTAAGCGCTGGCTGGGAGGTTCGGAGGACATATTTTTTGTTTAACCTGAAATCTCGAACAATAATTCAATAAATCTTGGCGAGGGTTTACGCGACTCTGATGGTTAATCAACGGTTTGAAACGGATTTGTTATCAGTGCGTAAATCCTGCTGGCGTTTGTCCAAGATTCTTGAATATTGTCGCAAATTTTCGCTTTGCTGTTTAGCCGCGAATGCCTAAACGGGCAATTAATGCTTTGTAACGATCGACATTTTCCTTTTGCAGGTAAGCCAGCAGGCGCTTGCGGCGGCTGATCATCATCATCAAACCGCGTCGGGAGGCGAAGTCTTTTTGGTTGATTTTCAGGTGGGCGCTGAGTTTGCTGATGCGATCGCTCAACATGGCGATTTGGACATCTGCTGAGCCTGTATCGGTTTCATGGGTTTGAAAGTCGCCCATGATTTCTTGTTTGCGCTGTTGTGTAAGAGCCATGAATTGAGTTTAGTTTTTTTTGTACGATTGTCACAATCCCATATAGTATCACAGCGGAACGGTGAAGGAGCAAATTTTCGCCGCAGATGGGTTGGTTCGTCGGGCAGAATTTGGGTTCGGATTCCCCGGTTGCTGGATTTGGTAGGGATTATCGGCTTAAATAGGCGATCGCCTCACGAATCCAATCATCCGCATTAGCTTTGTTGGACAAGTTGCTGTCTTGGCTGAGGGTTTGCAATGCTTGCAAGACTTCCGCGGCAGTGTACCCCATCGCCAGCAAAATCATCTCGACTTCTTCTTGAATAGCTGCGGGGACTCCGGCGGCGACAGAAGTTGTCAAACCTGCTTCCTGTCTCCATTCCGAGAGTTTGCTTTTGAGTTCCAAAGCCAGACGCTCGGCGGTTTTTGTGCCCACGCCGGGGGTTTTGGCGAGGATGCGGGTGTTACCGCCGACGATCGCCTGAACTAAATCTTGCATTCCTAAAGTGTCGAGAAGGGCGATCGCCAGTTGTGCACCAACACCGCTAACACTCGTCAACTGCCGAAACAAATCGCGTTCGGCCGTGCTGCCAAAACCGTACAATACGATTTGGTCTTCCTTAACTTGCTGGTGGGTAAAGATTTGGGCGACTTCGCCGGATGCTGGTAATTGGCCAGTCACCCGCGGCAAAATTTGGATGTCATAGCCAATTCCACTCACTTCGAGAGTCAGGATAACGCGGTTGCTGCCTTTGGCGATATTGGCGACTGTGCCTTTGAGATAGCTAATCATAAAATTAATAATAATACACCGCTACTGGCTTTCATCAAAATCAGCAATGATGCTAACAAGCTCCGATTCATTCGACATCGATGCCCTCCCACAGTTCAGAGATTGGTCGAGTTTGTCCAGTTTTAGCTTCTTGCAACGCTCTTTTGAGACTGGCTTTTACTTCTTCCACTGGAGTATCGTCGGCGTCTTCTTCAGTTTCATCTGTAGGTTCCGAAAGAAGGACGATGACTCGCACCGGGCCCGGAGTATCTAGCGTTAAAGGTCGATCGAGCAATAATTGACCTTTTTCGTCGATCGTTCCTGTGACTTCAAAGGCTTTCATTTATTTTCCTTGATTTTTTTGACTTATACCGATTTTTTATGAGGCCCCGTAGAATTCCGATCCCCCCTAGCCCCCCTTGACAAGGGGGGAACAAGATTCTTCTCAAAGTCCCCCTTCTTAAGGGGGATTTAGGGGGATCGAGATCTGTGCAACTTCACATTAAATTGGTATTAATACAATTATATAACGCTGCCAGAGCAAGTTTGTGATTTTTCAATTCAAAATCAGATGCTGTTTAACCAAAGACAAATCCGTCTTCCCAAAATTCACAACCAAAGCCACATTCAAATTTTCCAATGATTTTATAAACCACATAATTTCATCAGAAGCTTTACCTTCGTAGTGGTTGAACAAAATAGAAAATCGCTTTTCCAACTCAGGTTTAACCTTGCCAGAAAGCAGTAAGATTTTCAGCAGCAAACCCATTGTCCGGCTGGGCCCGAGGTTGTATACTAAGTCGTAAAAAACGTAGTGGTTGGGATGTTGGGCATTTTCTACTACTAAAAAATTGAATAGCTGGTTGCAAGTCCGAGCTAACAATATATTATTTAATTTTGCTGAGTCGTTTTCGGGAAATGTATTTTTGATGTACTTGTACAACTTGTCATTGAATTGACGACCACCATATTCTGGTTCTATAGATGATATCAAATATTCATACAAATCCACTTTAAATGAGCTGTAGGAGGGAGTTTTCCTGGCATCTCTCAAAAAAAATTGAGCCGATTCTTTGTGACTGCGATCGTCTCTTATTTTTCCAGCAAATTCCCTAACAGCTAAGTGCAATTCCGCATCGTTCAAAAGTGTGGGATTTGGCGTCGGCTGTACAATTCCTATTTCTGTATTTCTCGGCTCAACCAAATAATTCAAATATTGAGACAAGTTTTTTTCAAATTGTCGCTGTCTTTGAATTTCCAGCTTTTTGATGGTTTGCTGGTCTTCTTCAACGCTGTCCTTGCTCAGCAAAGAATGCCCGTATAAATAAGGATAGCGACAAATCAATTCGCCCAAAGGTGTATGACTATCTTGTTTCTGCGGTTGTGGCTCTTGTTCTACTGCTTTTACTAAGCGCTCAAGAGTTTGGAATTCTGCACTTTTAGTAAAGAATTCTATTTGTTCTTGCAAGCGCTTGACTATGTAAAATTCCATCCCAAATCGGGGAGAAGTCTGTTTAAATAAATCAACTAAATTTGCAATACTCAATTTGTGCTGTGAGTGCAATTGCCAGCGGTTGATCGGGATGTAACAGCAGCGGTGGAGGATATATTTAAACTCCCGATCCGATCGCTTGACGGAGATTATATTGTACAAAGTTGCTTCTATTTCGCGATCGGGGTAGCCCATACCGTCGATAAATAGTTTGCGGAACCGCTCGATTATATGTGCGGGGGATTCTCGTTCCACACAGTAGACGATGTGATCGTACAATATCTGTTCGTTGTTACCCGATAGAAAAGTATCTGAGGGCGGAGTGAGAATTCTCTCTGCACTGATGTCTGGGCTGCTTTGTACAACTTGTGCGACAGCGACTGTCGGTTTTTTCTGAAAAGTTCCGGGATTCAAGAACCAATAGTGTTCTTGGCTTAATTGTTTGTTTGCCGCCCAATCCAAAGCTGACTGCAAAGTTTCCCCCGTCAATAACTGCGAGCTATCTTCGCGATCGGAAGCCAGCCATGCTGCCAATGCCTCGCGGTACGGAGCCAGATTTCCCAGTTCTTTTTCCACCCAGAACTGATTGAAAACAGATTGATAAATTAGGTTAGAAACTATTAATTTGCCATGAGATTTAACCACCAATCCTGACAGTTGCAATTCGTTTTGTTCCGGAGAATAATCGACAGAAACTCCTGGCGATTCTTCCGGTTTTTGGGAGTCGGCCGGTTGCAAAATTTTCTGGTAGAGCGTTAACAGCTTGGTGAGATCGCAGCGGCTGTAGAAAATGCGATCGCGAATTGCTGTCAAATGTGGGGGTTCGTCCCAGTCTTCCCAATTTTTGATAATTCTGTTGTTGAGCAGTTCTTGCACCTGCTGGGCTTCGCAATTTCTGCCAATAAAAGACCCGTATTCAAGCACCAATTGGCACAGTTTTTGAGTCAGAAAAGGTTGACCGTCCGTCCAAGTAAATATTTCTTGGAGCACTTTTTGGGGACGAAAAGCTCTGAGTGCCAATCCTTTTGCTAGTGGAGCACTTTCGTCTAGTTGCAATCGACTTAAATGAATTGGTCGTCCAATATTAAAAGGGTTACAGCTTGGATCTCGGATCAATTGTGATGGGGCTGCTACTCCGAAAACCGCAAAATTCAGGCGATCGTACTCTGGTTGCTCTGCCCGCTTGGAATAACAACGTCGAATCAAGGCAAAAAAATCGCTGGTACTGAAATTGAGGATGTTGGTGGTGTCAATGTCATCTATCAAAATGACTAAATTTTGCCGCAGAGACTTGAGCAAAACTTTTTCGATAAATATCTCCAATCGCTGCACCGGGGATAGCACTTCGCGATCGTTCCACCACTTGAGGGCATCAAACCTATTTGTGAGGCGCAAGCTGCTGGCGATGCGGTGTACGATCGCACCATACCACTTTTCCAGGGAAATTTCTGGGCTGCTAATGCTTCTCAAGTTGACGGCGGCAAAAGCTGTACCTTCTGCTTGCAACCTTTTGGCCGTTTGCACTAGCAGGCTGGACTTTCCCATTTGTGGCGAACTCAATACATAGCAGAATTGTCCGGCTTTGAGTCCTTGGTAGAGTTCGCTGTCTGCCGATCGCCTGACATAGGTGGGCGCACCGGCAGGCAAATATCCTCCGACTTGATATTGGTTGGTTGAGTGGACTTCTGCTGTCATCTGCGAATTCATCAAGATGCTGGGCCCCTATGCTGTGCGATCGAAAAGTTACAAATTGCAATTATTGCCAGCTTATACTATTTCAGATTTGAGACTGGTCAATGACTGATTCAATAAGGGTTTGGAGTTTATAGCACTTCTTAGAAAGATGAGGTATGGCGGTTCTCAAAAAAGTGAGGTATTCCCGCAAGCCCTATGCCCCATGCCCCATGCCCCATGCCCTATGCCCTATGCCCTATGCCCATGAGTACCTCATCTTTTTGAGAAAGGCTATACCTACAGTTGCGTTCTTTTTTTGAACTGGTATTACTGTGGTTGAAAATTTTGTGACTCTTTCTCTATTGTCTACTAATGTCTACTAACTCAGCGTTGTCATTCTCAATCTTTACCGTATCTTTGCAACCAACCGCTTATAAAAACCTAGGTAAACCTGGGTAAGCTCTACGGTATAAGCTTTAAACATTCTTTCTTAGCGCTTGCGCTTCCTCGTTTTGAGGCGTGACCAAGAAACTCCAGTTAGAAACGCTATAATAATCACAACGACGTGATATTACAGCGGAACGTTTGATTTTTTTATTCAGTTGGTTCCACTCGCTCTCCTCGTGCTTTTCTGAATTCACTTCAGAATAGGCGGTTAAGGAGCGAGGTATCTTTTCACTTAATTTCATAGCCCTGCGAGCAATTACCAGTGCGGCCGCTTCATCACTAGCTAAGCCATACATTCTCAGGTATTTTACCAAACCGATAATGCTGGAATAAGCTGGATTGACTGCAATTAACTCAATGCCACGATTCGACAAAATAGAACTCAGTTGCTTGTAGAACTCACTATAAGCCCAGCCCGACAACATCCGAGCATATTTTTTACTTTTTTCTCCCAGTGACTGCTTTTTTGTTGAGAAATCAAGTTCCTCACAAGCTACGGGACATTCAAATTCCGTGGCTTTTATTGCTAGTTGCAAACAGGAATCAACAATTTGAGCCTGTTGTTTGCTTCTTGGTAAACCCATCTGCAATGGTATCTGCCCTTTGGCTTTGAGATTCCCTTGAGAATCAACATACGCCCACCCAATAGAA